>JAFQVC010000040.1 GCA_017408205.1 Clostridia bacterium
GACAAACTTGACGAAATGGTTGAACAGGCATTTGACGACCAGTGCACAGGTGCAAACCCAAGATATCCGCTTATGAGCGAAATAAAGCAGTTATATATAGATGCATACTACGGTAATTAAGGAGGGGAAAACTATGAAACTTGATAAAATAATTGCGAAAAGAATAAATAAAACGGTATATCGCGACGGTAACCTTGCAATTAAGGTGTTTGAAAAAGACTTTAAAACATCAGACGTTTTAAACGAGGCGTTAAACCTTGCAAGAGTTGAAGAAACAGACTTAAACATACCGAAACTTCAGGAAGTAACAAAAATTGACGGAAAATGGGCAATAGTAACTGATTTTGTTGAGGGTAAAACTCTTGCTCAACTTATGGAAGAAAAGCCCGACAAAACAGACAAATACCTTGAAATGTTTGTTGATTTGCAACTTGAAATCCACAAACACTCTGTTCACCATCTTAACAAACTGAAAGATAAAATGACAAGAAAAATTTCAGAGTCAGGTCTTGATGCTACAACAAGATATGAACTAAACACCCGCCTTGAAGGTATGCCAAAACACAAAAAACTTTGTCACGGTGACTTTAATCCCAGTAACGTCATTGTAGGAAATGACGACAAATTATATGTCCTTGACTGGTCTCACGTAACACAAGGCAACGCAAGTGCCGATGCAGCAAGAACTTTTCTTCTGTTTTCCCTTGCAGGCAAAGAAGACATTGCTATTAAATACCTTGACTTGTTCTGCAAAAAAAGCGATACCGCAAGACAGTATGTTCAGAAGTGGCTTCCAATCGTTGCGGCATCTCAACTTGTAAAAGGAAAGGAAAACGAAAAAGAATTTCTTATGTCCTGGGTAGATGTAGTGGAATACGAATAAGAAAAATGGCTGTAAGCCCTTGGGGGGGTTACAGCCATTTTATATTTCCTGAAATAAGTGCAACATTCTTCTCGGTTACGCTTAAAATTCCGCTTTTTATGTCCAGTTCTTTAACATTGCCGTCTTCCGTTTCGACACGGCAGGTACAAGGTTTTACCGAAGTAACAAAGGGGGTATGATTTGCCATTACAGCAAGTTCTCCCTCTGTTCCTCTTAATGAAACCTTTACAATTTTTCCCTCAAACATATTGCCGTCAGGGGTAGTTATAACAAAATCAAAACCCTTCATTATACCACCTTTTTCGCCTTTTCTACTGCCTCATCAATTGTACCCACAAACAAGAAAGCAGATTCGGGCAAGTCGTCGTGTTTGCCCTCAATAATCTCTTTAAAGCCCCTTATTGTTTCACTTAACGGAACATAAGTTCCGGGGATACCGATGAATTTCTCCGATACGTGGAACGGTTGTGACAAAAACCTTTGTATTTTTCTTGCTCTTTGTACAAGAAGTTTATCTTCGTCAGACAATTCGTCCATACCCATAATCGCAATAATATCCATAAGTTCGTTATAACGTTGCAATATTCTTTGTACCTCACGGGCAACAGTGTAATGTTCTTCACCCAAAATATCTGCAGACAAAATACGGCTTGTAGATTCAAGAGGGTCAACTGCAGGATAAATACCCTGTGACGCAATAGTTCTTGACAAAACCGTTGTAGCGTCAAGATGAGCAAATGTTGTTGCAGGGGCAGGGTCAGTCAGGTCGTCGGCAGGAACATATACCGCCTGTATTGACGTAATTGAGCCCTTTTTAGTTGATGTAATTCTCTCCTGTAACATACCCATTTCATTTGCAAGAGTTGGCTGATAACCAACTGCTGACGGCATTCTTCCAAGAAGTGCAGAAACCTCGGAACCTGCCTGTGTAAATCTGAAAATGTTATCAATAAACAAAAGTACGTCCTGACCTTCTTCTTCACGGAAATATTCCGCCATGGTAAGTCCTGAAAGTCCTACTCTCATTCTGGCGCCCGGCGGTTCGTTCATCTGTCCGTAAACCAAGGTAGTATTAGATAATACTCCCGATTCCATCATTTCGTTATAAAGGTCGTTACCCTCACGGGTTCTTTCTCCAACCCCTGTAAATACCGAAAGACCGCCGTGCTCTTTGGCGATATTGTTGATAAGTTCCATAATCAGTACGGTTTTACCAACTCCGGCACCGCCGAAAAGTCCTATTTTACCACCTTTTGAGTATGGGCACAAAAGGTCAATTACCTTAATTCCCGTTTCAAGAATTTCAGTAGATGTTGAAAGTTCAGAATATTTTGGTGCAGGTCTGTGAATGTCCCACTTTTCCACGTCTTGTGGCTCGGGTTTGTTATCAACGGGCTCACCTAAAACATTAAATATTCTTCCCAGAGTTTTTCTTCCTACGGGTACGCTTATTGCTTTTCCCGTATCAGTTACTTCTGTTTCTCTTGCCAGACCGTCCGTTGACGCCATAGCAATACATCTTACTGTGTTATCACCAATGTGTTGTGCAACCTCTACTGTCAGCGTTCTTTCGCCGATTTTCATAGTAAGTGCGTTGTAAATATCAGGCAACTTACCCTCGCTGAAACAAACGTCAACAACAGGTCCCATAACCTGCACAACACTGCCTTTTAATACATTTGACATAATTTCGTCTCCTTACCGAACCTCGATTTTCAATGGTTAACTTATATACCGCTTCCGGCTACTATTTCAGTAATTTCCTGAGTAATGGCACCTTGTCTTGCGCGGTTGTACTCAAGCGTAAGATTATCTATCATTTCCCCTGCGTTCTTTTCTGCATTATCCATAGCGAAACGTCTTGCCACAACTTCGCAGGTAAAACTTTCTCTTACTGTTTCAAGAATTTTTGCGGCAACATATTCTGCCACTACCGATTCAAGTATGCTTTTTTCGTCGGGTTCAAATATTATATCCGACTTTGATTTGACCTCCGTTTTGTTAAGAGGTAAAACCCACAAAATTTCGGGTTCCTGAACCATCATGGACTTATACTTTGTATAAACTATACCAACTTTTTCATACTTGCCCTCGCAAAACCCGTCGCAAAGTTTTCTGGCAATTTCAAGAGATGTACCGTAAGAAAAGCCCTCTGCCTTAATCAAATCTCCGCCAAACTTTTCGCATGCGCGTTTACCGATAGGGATAATCTCTGTAAACGGAACAGTTTTTGTTAATTTAAAAGCATTTGAATTAAATCCCCCTGCAAGACCTCTGTCCCCTGCAACTGATACAAGGCATATTTCCCCTTGTTTTCCCTTGTTCATATAGGGACTTCTCTCACAGGCTTTTGATGAGCAAAGCATTTCTACTGTAGTTTCTATTGATTTTGAATACTCTCTTCCTTTTTGCATAGACATAGTTGCACCGCGTATTTTTGCAGATGCCACAAGCCCC
>JAFQVC010000041.1 GCA_017408205.1 Clostridia bacterium
AATCAGAGGAACACCAGTTGTTGTTCAACTTCTTATTTCCTTCTTTATTATTTTTATTTCTGCAAAAGACGGAACATGGGTTGCAACAATTACCTTTGGTGTTAACTCAGGTGCTTATGTTGCAGAAATTATACGTTCAGGTATTATGTCTATTGACAAAGGTCAGACAGAGGCAGGTCGTTCTTTGGGGCTTTCACAGTTCCAGACAATGAAGGAAATCATTATGCCTCAGGCATTTAAAAACATTTTACCTGCAATCGGTAACGAAATGATTGCTCTTTTGAAAGAAACATCTGTAGCAGGTTATGTTGCGGTTGTTGACCTTACAAAAGCAGGTAATCAGATTAAAAACACTACATATGACCAGGTAAACCCCATACTTTTGGTGGCTTTGGTTTATCTTATTCTGGTAATTATAATGACAAAACTGTTGTCTGTTATGGAAAGGAGGTTAAGACGCAGTGATATTCGTTGAAAATCTTGAGAAAAAATTTGGTGATTTGGAAGTATTAAAAGGTATTAACGAGCATATTTCAGTTGGTGAAGTTATTGCAGTTATCGGTCCTTCAGGTTCGGGTAAAAGTACTTTCCTTCGTTGCCTTAACTTACTTGAAGAGCCCACAGGCGGTACTATCACAATTGACGGTGAAGAAATCACAGGCGGAAAAATCAATATTAACCGCATAAGAGAAAAAATGGGTATGGTGTTCCAGCAGTTTAATCTGTTCCCTCATTTATCAGTACTTGACAATATTACTTTGTCACCCATTAAAGTTAAGAAAATGAAGAAGGAAGAAGCGGTGGAACTTGCTTACTCGCTTCTTGAAAAAGTAGGGCTGAGAGATAAGGCGGAAGCATATCCTGCACAGTTGTCAGGCGGACAAAAGCAGAGAATTGAAATTGCAAGAGCCCTTGCTATGAATCCCGAAATTATGTTGTTTGACGAGCCCACATCAGCTTTAGACCCCGAAATGGTAGGAGAGGTTTTAGATGTTATGAAATCCCTTGCCAAAGAAGGTATGACAATGGTGGTAGTAACTCACGAAATGGGCTTTGCAAGAGAAGTTGCCGACAGAGTTCTGTTTATGGATGAAGGTGTAATTGCCGAAAGCGGTACACCCGAGCAGATTTTTGCAAATCCCCAGAACCCCAGAACACAGTCTTTCTTAAGCAAAGTGTTATAACAAATATTCACCTCGTTGCATAAATTGTAACGAGGTGATTTTTTTGTTGGAAATTATTCTTTTGATTATTGTTTGTTTTTTCAGCGGTTTTGGTGCGGCGGAATTTTTCAAGTGGGTTTACTGTTACGACAACAAGTGTAAAAAGAAAATTCTCACTGTAATACCCCTTAAAAACGACGAACAGGAGGCGGAAAAAATAATAAGATGTTGCATTTACGGGGGAGTTTGTGATAATATAATTTTAGTGGATTATAATTCCGATGACAAAACAGCGGAAATTGCAAAACGATTCCAGAATCAGTATGAGGGAATTACTACATACAGCGTAAAACAGTTTTCTAAATTTATAAAGGAATATTACGATGGCTGACGAAACAATTAAAGGTACGGTTGAAAACTTAATATACAGCAACAGCCAGAACGGGTACACGGTTTTGAATGTTCTTTTGCAGGACGGCACAGAACTTTCCGTTGTGGGATATCTCCCGGGAATTTCCGAAGGAGAGCAGGTGGA
>JAFQVC010000042.1 GCA_017408205.1 Clostridia bacterium
CATGTGATACTGCTAAAATTGTGCCGTCATAATCCATAAGAGCCTTTTCCAATGCCTCTCGGGACTGTATGTCCAGATGATTTGTAGGCTCGTCAAGAATAAGGAAATTGGCACCGCAAAGAAGCAGTTTTAAAAGTGCCACCCTTGCCCTTTCGCCACCGCTTAAATCAGAAATATATTTAAACACGTCATCACCTTTAAACAAAAACGATGCAAGTGCATTTCGTATTTCAGTATTTGTCATAAAGGGATAGTCATCACTTATCTGCTCAAATGCAGTTTTAGTAAGACTTAAGCACTCTTGAGTCTGGTCAAAGTAACCGATTTTCACATTGCTGCCAAGTTTAAACTCCCCATCTATTGGTGTCAGTTCACTGTTAATAATTTTCAAAAGGGTGGTTTTACCGCAACCGTTATCCCCTGTTATAAAAACCCTGTCCTGCTTTTTTATAAACATATTGCCGTCACTAAAGAGCGTCTTACCGTCAAAGCCCATTTTCAGGTCTTTACAAACAAGAATTTCGTTTCCGCAACTTTCAGCCCTTTTAAAGGAAAAATGAACTGCTTCCTGTGCGGACTGTGGTATTTCCATGTCCTCTTTAATTCTGTCTATTGCCTTTTGTTTGCTTTCAGCGGTCTTTATATTCTTTTCTCTGTTCCATTGCTTTTGCTGTTTTATTATACCTTCCAGTTTTGCAATTTCTTCTGTTTGTTTTTTATATCTTCTTTCGACAGTTTTTTCTCTTTCTTCTTTCTGGACCACATATTTTGAGTAGTTGCCGTTATAAGTATTTATTTTTCCGTTATCAATTTCTGCAGTCTTGTTTGTAACTTTATCTAAGAAGTATCTGTCGTGGGAAACTACAACAAAACTGCCCTTGTAATCAGACAAAAATTCTTCAAGCCAGGTTATGCTTTTTAAATCGAGATGGTTTGTAGGCTCGTCTAAAAGTAACAGGTCTGCACCGCCAAGTAATATTTTACAAAGCATTACTCTTGTTTTTTGTCCCCCGCTTAAATCGGAAAAATTTTTGTTAAAATCTTTTTCCGCAAAGCCAAGTCCTGTAAGGGTTGATTTAATTCTGTTTTTATAAGTAAAGCCACCCAACTCGTTATATTTTTCGCTTAATTCGTGATGCATCAGTATTGTTTTTTCGTCGGCGTGGATTTCCATTTCCTTTGTTACTTCGTTTAACTGTTTTTCTACTTCTACCACATCGGAAAATGCATCAGTTATAATTTCTATAACGGTTTTATCAGAGTTATAGCCTACATACTGCTCTAAATATTTAATTTTTAAATTGTTTGACTTGTAAATTTCACCGCTGTCGCAAGACAGTTCACCTAAAAGCATTTTAAAAAGAGTGGTCTTACCGGCGCCGTTTACGCCGACAAGACCAATTTTATCTCCGTCGTTTACTGCAAAAGATGATGGTGCTATTACCGTCTCTGTGCCATACATTTTAGAAATGTTTGAGCAATTAATAAGCATCATCTAATGTCCTTTCGTAAAACAGAATTTTAATCTTTCTATAACCAAATCACGCTTCACATTAAAAATAACTCTAATGTTTCCGCCATCTTTAAAAGTTGTTGCACCGTAATTGTCAACAGTTACAGTACCGTAAACACCGTCAAAAAACTCAGGATGCAAATACTGTATAACCGCAGTTGCATCGTGTATTAAAGCACCGTCGTCTTTTTTTGCAACCGAGGTTTTATAATTATAATACATTATTTCTGACATTACGCCCAAAACTGATTGGTCGGTCTTGTCAATTTCAAAGCCGCATATATCCTGTAGTTCCTCTTTGGTAAGATAAACCTTGTGAGTAACGTCAAGAGGTACTATGGTAATGTCAATACCTGAAGACAAAACAATATCTGCCGCCACAGGGTCGCAGCCGAAATTAAATTCCGCATTGTTTGGTATGTTTGAAATTTCAAATCCGCCGCCCATTGCAGTTATACTGTTTATGTTTTTCTTTACCTCGGGGTGTTCCCTTAAAACATAAGCAATATTTGTAAGGGGACCTAAAGTGATAACATCTGCTTTTCCAAGTTGTTTTAAAGTGTGGTATAACTGTGAGATATCACCTGCATTGTCCTTTGCTTTTGGAAGAATCACACCGCCAATTCCGTTTTCTCCGTGCACTTCCTCTGCCGTAAAACCGCTACCTGACAAGGGTTTGTCGGCACCCTTTATTATATTTGCATCAAGGGACAGAAAGCCGTTTAAGTTAACTACGTTATTATGGGTGTAACTTCCGTTTACGTTTCCGCAGACGCTTACAATTGTATCCACATTTACGTTCAGGGCTTTCGCAACAAACAATGCAACCGCATCGTCTGTTCCGGGGTCAGTATCAATAATTACAGGTAATTTTCTCATAATTTTGATATTGCCTCGTCAATTCTTTTTAAAGTTTCTTCTTTACCAAGAATTTCTGCAAGTTCTATACCGCCGCCGGGAGTAAACGCCTTACCTGACACGGCAACACGAAGAGGATATAACATCTGTCCGTTTTTAATTCCCAACTGTTCAACAAGTGCCATTACGCTGTCGTGAATTCCGTCAACTGTCCAGTCCTCTTGATTTGATAAAAGTTCTTTTAAAGCAATTAATGATGTTTTTGAATTTTCTTCGTTGGTTTTCATTTTTTTGTGAACATAAAGTTCGTTACTGTACTGGGGAACTTTGTCAAAAAAGTCAATTTGTTCAGGAATATCTGACAACTTTTCAGTTCTCTTTTGTAACAATGCACTTATTTTCATTTTATCCAACGCAGGATTTTTAACCGCCTGCTCAATAAAGGGCAATGCTTTTTCATAGAACTGTTCAGGAGTTAGTTCTCTTAAATATTCACCGTTTAACCAGGCAAGTTTTGCTTCGTCAAATATAGCAGGTGACTTACTGATGCCTGTTACTGAAAAGGCGTCTACCAACTGCTCCAATGTAAATTTCTCCTGCTCACCTTGCGGGCTCCAGCCAAGAAGTGCAATGTAGTTTAGTACCGCTTCTTTTAAATAGCCCTTTTTAATAAAGTCCTCGTAAGATGCGTCACCGTCACGTTTTGAAAGTTTGTGTGTGTGGTCTCTCATAACGGGAGAACAGTGAATGTATTGTGGAATTTCCCAGCCAAATGCCTCGTAAAGCAAGTTGTATTTAGGTGTTGATGACAAATACTCGTTACCTCTTATAACGTGAGTGATTGCCATTAAATGGTCGTCAACTACGTTTGCAAAGTTATAAGTTGGCATACCGTCAGATTTTAATAAAACCTGGTCATCAAGTGTGATATTTTCAACAGTAATTGTGCCGAAAACTGAATCTTCAAAAGAAGTTGTGCCTGATTGCGGCATATTTTGTCTTATTACGTAAGGCTCTCCTGCATCGATTTTCGCCTGAATTTCTTCTTTTGACAAATTAAGACAGTGTCTGTCATATTTTGGCGGAATTTTTTGTACTTCGCAGTCGTGTCTTACCTTTTCAAGTCTTTCCTTGTCACAGAAGCAATAATATGCCTTGCCCTGTTCTACAAGTTTTTCCGCATATTCTTTATAAAGACCTTTACGGTCGCTCTGAACATACGGACCGTAATTTCCGCCGATGTCAGGACCTTCATCCCACAAAAGTCCTGTTTCGCGAAGAGTGTTATAAATTACGTCTGTTGCGCCTTCAACGTACCTCTCCTGGTCTGTATCTTCAATTCTTAATATAAAATCCCCGCCCATAGATTTTGTAAGCAAA
>JAFQVC010000043.1 GCA_017408205.1 Clostridia bacterium
ACCTGTAAGAGGTCAGAAAACTAAAACAAACGCAAGAACCAGAAAAGGTCCTAAGCGTACAATGGCTAATAAGAAGAAATAATAACATTTCTTAAAAAGGAGGGATTTACGCAAATGGCTAAAACAACAACAAGAAGAACAGGCAAAAGAAGAGAACGCAAAAATATAGAAAAAGGCGCGGCTCATATCCGCAGTACTTTTAACAATACACTTGTTACAATCACAGATACACAAGGTAATGCTATATCATGGGCAAGTGCAGGTGGTTTGGGCTTCAGAGGTTCAAAGAAAAGCACACCCTTTGCTGCTCAGATGGCAGCAGAAACCGCTGCAAAAGCAGCAATGGAACACGGTATGAAAACTGTGGAAGTTTACGTAAAAGGTCCGGGTGCAGGCCGTGAAGCCGCAATCCGTGCATTACAGGCAGCAGGTCTTGAAGTTAATATGATTAAAGATGTAACTCCAATTCCTCACAACGGTTGCCGTCCACCAAAAAGACGTCGTGTTTGATTTTTAATTATAGGAGGTGTAACGAGAAATGGCAAGATATACAGGTCCTGTTTGCAGACTTTGCAGACGAGAGGGCGAGAAATTATATTTAAAAGGCGAGAGATGTTATACTGCTAAATGCGGTTTTAACAAACGTAACTATGCTCCGGGTCAACACGGTCAGGGCAGAAAGAAATTATCAGGTTACGGTATGCAGTTAAGAGAAAAACAGAAAGCTCGTCGTTACTACGGAGTTTTGGAAGGCCAGTTCGCTAAATACTTTGAAATGGCTAACAAAAAAGCCGGCGTAACAGGTGAAAACTTGTTATCAATTCTTGAAAGCAGACTTGATAATGTTATTTACAGATTAGGTTTTGGTACATCAAGACCAGAATCAAGACAGTTGGTTTTACACGGTCATTTTACAGTTAACGGTAAGAAGGTGAACATTCCTTCATACTTAGTAAAACCCGGTGATGTTATTGCAATCAAAGAAGGAAGCCAGAGCAGTGCTAAAATTAAAGAAGTACTTGAAATTACTGCTTCACGCGCAGTTCCGAAGTGGCTTGATTTAGACAAGAACACTTTAACTGCTAAAGTTCTTGCAGAGGCAGCAAGAGATGATATTGATTTGCCAATCGAAGAGCATCTTATCGTCGAGTTGTACTCTAAGTAATAATTACCCCCGTAATATATTACATTTGTTTCAAATTTTAATTACGGCAAGGAGGGTTATTTAATGATTGAAATAGAAAAACCAAAAGTTGAATGTGTTGAATTAAGTCCTCAAGGGGATTACGGCAGATTTGAAGTAGAACCATTAGAACGCGGTTACGGTATGACACTTGGTAACTCACTAAGAAGAATTTTACTTTCATCATTGCCTGGCGTAGCAGTATCTTCTATTAAAATCGACGGCGTGTTGCACGAGTTCTCTACAATACCCGGTGTTAAAGAAGATGTTACCGAAATAGTTTTAAACATTAAAAATCTTAATGCTAAACTATACAGCGACGGACCTAAAGTTTTATATATTGAAGCAGAAGGTGCGGGCGAAGTATGTGCAAGACACATCAAAGCAGATGCTGATGTAGAAATCCTAAACGGTGATTTGCATATTGCTACACTTAATGAAGACGCAAAATTATATATGGAAATTGTTATTAATCATGGCAGAGGTTATGTATCCGCTGAAAAGAACAGAACTACAAATCAGGGCATAATCGGCAACATACCGGTGGACTCACTGTTCTCACCGGTGCGCAAGGTGAACTATACTGTTGAAAATACACGTGTAGGTCAAGTTACCGATTATGATAAATTAACTCTTGATGTGTGGACAGACGGTACTATTACTCCTGAAGAGGCAGTATCTTTAGGTGCTAAAATTATGAGCGAGCACTTAAACTTGTTTATTGACCTTACAGACAGAGCAAGAAATACTGAAGTTATGATTGAGAAAGAGGATTCAAAGAAAGAGAAAGTTCTTGAAATGACAATTGAAGAACTTGACTTGTCAGTTCGTTCATACAACTGTCTAAAGAGAGCCGGTATCAATACTGTTGAAGACTTGACAAACAAAACCGAGGATGAAATGATGAAGGTCAGAAACCTTGGAAGAAAATCATTGGAAGAGGTTATCCAGAAACTTCATAGTTTTGATATGGATTTAGCCAAAGAGGAAGAATAATCCTATTATTGAAGAAGGAGGTACAATCTAATGGCTGTAAACAGAAAATTCAGCAGACCAACTGATCAAAGAGTTGCAATGCTTAAAAATCTAACTACTTCTCTTTTGGAAAACGGTAAAATTGAAACAACTGTTGCTAAAGCAAAAGAAGTAAGAAGTACTGCAGAAAAAATGATTACATTAGGTAAAGAAAATACTTTACATTCTCGCAGAAATGCTCTTACATTCATCACAAAAGAAGATGTTGTTAAAAAATTATTTGATGAAATCGCTCCTAAGTATGCTGACAGACAAGGCGGATATACAAGAATTATTAAAATCGGACCTCGTCGTGGTGACGCTGCTGAAATGGCAATTATCGAATTAGTATAATTTTTAAAGGACTTGTGAAAACAAGTCCTTTTTTTACGCGGAATATTTCTATTGCAAAAGGAAAAAATGTGTGTTATCATTATTACAATAGGGAAATTTTGATTTCAAAAGGAGAAAATATGATAAAAGAAATTTTACAAAAAGACGGTTTTATATGTGATATGGACGGTGTTATATATCACGGTAACGTAATACTTGACGGCGTAAGGGAATTTGTTAACTGGCTTATCGAAAACAACAAGAAATTCGTGTTTTTAACAAACAGTCCTGAAAAAACTCCGCACGAATTAAGTATGAAACTTGAAAGAATGGGACTTGTTGTGTCAGCAGACCACTTTTACACAAGTGCTATGGCTACTGCTGAATTTTTGCACAGCCAGAACCCCGGCTGTACAGCCTATGTAATTGGCGAGGCGGCACTTACTAAAGCGTTGTATGATAAAAGTATATATATGAACGACGTTAACCCAGACTATGTGGTTGTAGGTGAAACAAGAACATATAATTTTGAAAAACTCGAAAAGGCAATAGACCTTGTAAGAAAAGGTGCCAAACTAATAGGTGCAAACCCTGATGTTACAGGACCTACAGAACACGGTGTTATGCCTGCAACAGGCTCTTTAATTGCACCAATTGAAATTGCAACAGGCAAAAAGGCGTACTTTGTGGGAAAACCAAACCCACTTATGCTTCGTCACGGTCTTAATAAACTTGACTGCCACAGTAATCAGATTGCATTTATTGGTGACAGAATGGATACAGATATAATTGCGGGAATAGAATCAAATGTTGATACTGTTCTTGTTTTAAGCGGTGTAACAGCAACGGAAGACATTGACAAATTTCCATACAGACCTAAATATATTGCAAACGGTGTAGGAGATTTAATAAAATAGCACAGCAACAGGGAGCATTAATTATGAGTACAGATGTTGTCAACATTGACACAGAAGTGAATATTCATTTGGAAAGCCGCAAAAAAAGCCGTTTGTTTTTTCTGTTTTTATGGCTTTTGTATGCGGGCGTTTATATGACGAAAAACGCCTTTAACGGTGCTTTGGCAAGTATTGTTGCCGAAGGGATTCTTACAAAATCACAGACGGGCTTTATTACTGCTATGTTTTATCTTGTTTATACACCTCTTCAGGTTGTGGGAGGGCTTGTGTCAGATAAATACAGTCCTGAAAAAATCATAAAGATTGGACTGCTCGGCGCAGCGGTTTCAAACGCGGTAATATATATTAATCAGAACTATTACGTTATGCTTTTTGCGTGGATGTTTAACGGAATGATTCAGTTTGGTATATGGCCATCGATTTTTAAGATAATATCTTCGCAACTTGTGCGAAGCGACAGAAAGCAGATGACATTTTATATTTCCTTTTCCGGTACTTTCGGGCTTGTTATGTCGTATCTGTTTGCCGCTCTGGTAAGTAACTGGCGTTATAATTTCTCATTTTCCGCAATACTGCTTGTTGTGTTTGCGGTGGCACTTCATATTTATGAGAAGTACCTTAACAAATATATGGTGCGGGATAAAGCGGAAGAAATTGTTATAAAAGACAATACAAAAGGCAAGGAACAAATACCTGCCATGAAGGTTTTTGCTATGTCGGGTTTCTTCTTTTTAGCAGTAAGTGTTGTTTTCTCTATCCTTGTGCAGCAAAGCAGGGGCTCTCTTGCATCTGTAATGTTTATGGAGAACTACAGCGGTGTTTCACCCTCTCTTGGTAATGTTCTTACTACTGTTCTTATTATATCGGGATTTGTGGGAACGTTGATTTCGGGAAATATTATTTATAAAGTTAAAAACGAATTAAAAGTGATATCAGTTTTACTTTTAAGTATGCTCCCGTTTTTTGCTGTATGTATTTTTGTGGGCAACATTCCTATTTACATAGTAATCGGTGCACTTTGTGTTATTGCCGCATTGGAGTCAATTGCGGCAGTTATGAGAAACGGTTATACTATGTTATTTGCCAAATATAACAAAAGCGGTACAGCGGCAGGAATTATAAACTCGGCGATGGCGTTCAGTTTTATGTTGTCTGCTTATGTTATGCCGAGAATTGTGGAACTTTACAGTTGGAGAACTCTCGTGATTTTATGGATAGTTTTGATTTTAATATCTGTAATTACGGTATCTTTTGGAATTAAAAAGAACAAGTCATTTAAAAGCAGAGGTGAGTAATATGAAAATTCAGGAATCCGCTGAGAATTACCTTGAAACAATACTTGTACTTAATAAAAACAATGGTAAAGTGCGTGCCATTGATATTGTAAACGAACTTGGGTTTTCAAAACCAAGTGTCAGCGTGGCTATGAAACAATTCCGTGAAAACGGATACATTAATGTTGACCAAGATGGGTATATAACCCTTACAAGTCAGGGAGAAAAAATTGCAAAGGATACTTACAACCGACATCTTTTGCTTATTAATTTCCTTACGCATATCGGTGTAAGCGAAGAGATTGCCACAAAAGATGCCTGCAGAATAGAGCACGTTATAAGCGAAGAAACCTTTAAAAAGTTAAAAGAGTATTTAAAAAAGGGAGTGTAAACACTCCCTTTTTGTTAGCAACATTCGTTGCAACCGCAGTTGCTTGTTGTGTTACCGCAACCAAAACCGTTACCGCAGAAGATTAAAAGGAATAAGATAATGAACCAAAGAATTGTATCGTTTCCTTCGCCGCAACCGCAATTTGAAAATAATGACATATTAGTTTGCACTCCTTATTTAAATTATTGATTTGGTGTTTCATTACATAATATGGAGTCCACTGAAAAATTGTTACACCGATGCGGTTGACAAAAAGAACGATTTGTGGTAAAATAATATCGATACAGAGATTTGGAGACGTATCAGAATAAACTTTGGAGAGGTTTATTTTGGTGCGTCTTTTTTATGCAAATTTAAATTTTGGAGGTAGTAAAAATGGCAAAAACAAACATAGTGGACTGGAAAACCATTACTGATTTCGTAATTGACGCTTTCGTGGGTTACGGAATTCCCAGAGAAGATGCAGAGATTTGTGCAGATGTTTTACTTGAATCAGACAAAAGAGGTATTGAATCTCACGGCGTTAACCGCTTTAAGCCGGTTTATCTTGACAGAATTAAAGACGGTATTCAGAACCCCGTTACAAACTTTGAAATAATTAAAGAGACACCTACAACTGCAGTTGTTGACGGTCACGACGGTATGGGTCAGGTTATCGGCTGTAAAGCAATGAAAATGGCAATAGATAAAGCAAAAGAATACGGTATGGGTATGGTTGTTGTCCGTAACTCCTGCCACTACGGTATTGCAGGTTACTATACATCTATGGCAGCAAAACACGGTTGTATCGGTATGACAGGTACAAATGCCCGTCCTACAGTTGCTCCTACTTTCGGTGTTGAGGGTATGTTTGGTACAAACCCCCTGACATTGGGCGTACCTACAGATGAGGCATTTGACTTCAACTTTGACGCAGCAAGTTCTACATACCAGAACGGTAAACTTGAGTACTATGCACGTATCGGCAAAGATGCACCAAAAGGTGCACTGATAACTACTGAAGGCAAGGAATATGTGGGTACTTCAGCTGATGCTCTTAAGGCAATGGGACGGGGCGAAGCGGCACTTTGCACTCTTGGCGGTCCCGGAGAAGAGGGCTGCGGTTATAAGGGCTACGGCTTTGCTATGTTTGTTGAACTTCTTTCTGCTGTATTGCAGGACGGAAGTTACGGGAAGGCATTGACAGGGAAAGACGAGAACGGGAACAAGGTTCCTTACCGCTTAGGACACTTCTTTATCGCTATTGACACAGACCATTTTCTTGGTGAAGATGTGTGCAGAAAGAAAGCAGGGGAAATTATCCGTGAGGTGCGTAATTCGAAAAAATCACCTGACGCGGAACGTATATATACAGCAGGTGAAAAAGAGTACGAAATTCGTCTTGCCCGTAAAGACGGCGTGCCGATTAATGAATCGGTACAGAAAGAGATTATTGCCATAAGAGATGAACTTGGACTTACACAATACAAATTCCCGTGGGAGGACTAATAAATGGATATAAGACAGGAATCATTAAAAAAACATTATGAATGGAAGGGAAAAATTGAAGTTATTTCCCGTGCACCAATTAATTCAAGAGAGGACTTGTCTCTGGCATACACCCCCGGTGTTGCAGAGCCATGTCTTGAAATAAACAAGGACATTTCAAAATCCTACGAACTTACACGCCGTTCAAACCTTGTGGCAGTTGTTACAGACGGAACAGCAGTCCTTGGTCTTGGTGACATCGGGCCTGAAGCAGGTATGCCCGTAATGGAGGGCAAATGTGCACTTTTTAAAGCATTTGCAGACGTTGACGCTTTCCCTCTTTGCATCAAATCAAAGGACGTAGATGAAATTGTCCGTACAATTTACCTTTTGTCAGGAAGTTTCGGGGGTATTAACCTTGAAGACATTTCGGCACCCCGCTGCTTTGAAATTGAGCAGAAACTAAAAGAAATATGCGATATTCCGATTTTCCACGACGACCAGCACGGTACTGCTATCGTTGTTGCAGCGGCACTTATTAACGCATTAAAACTTGTTAAAAAGGAAATAGGAGAAGTTAAGGTGGTTATTAACGGCGCAGGTTCTGCAGGTATTGCTATCGGCAAACATCTTATGAATATGGGCGTTAAAAATCTTACTTTCTGCGACAGATTCGGCATAATCTGCGAAGGAGATGAAAACAACAACCCTGCTCAGGAGGAAGTAGCAAAGGTTACAAATCTTGACCGTAAAAAAGGTACACTTGCAGACGCCCTTGCAGGTGCTGATGTGTTTATCGGCGTATCTGCACCAAACCTTGTAACCCCTGATATGGTAAAATCAATGGCGAAAGATGCGGTGTTGTTCCCTATGGCGAACCCCACACCTGAAATTATGCCTGATGTTGCAAAAGCGGCAGGAGCAAGAGTTGTAGGTACAGGGCGTTCAGACTTCCCTAACCAGATAAACAACGTTCTTGCATTCCCCGGTATTTTCAGAGGTGCTCTTGACTGCAGAGCAACCTGTATAAATGAAGAAATGAAGGTTGCAACTTCTGTTGCACTTGCGTCATTGATTCCTGATGATGAGATAACAGAAGAAAATATAATTGCCCCTGCTCTTGACAAGAGGGTAGCACAGGTTGTTGCCGAAGCAGTTATAAAGACGGCAAGAGAAACAGGCGTAGCAAGAATATAAATGAGTAGAAAAAGGTCTTTTGTGAAAAGACCTTTTTCTATTATTTTATGCCTTTTTCCTATCCCTGATTGTAAGCACTTGATTATTTTAACAAAGAATGTTATAATTTTTTATAAGCGAGGTGTATTAAGGTGAACGAAAAAATAATTGCAGCGGTAAGAAGCAGCGAAGAATTAAATGAGGCGTTAAAATCTGATGTAGGTATGATTTTTATGCTTGCCCCGAATATTGATGATATAAACGTACAGGCAAAACTTGTGCACGATGCAGGTAAAAAGTTCTTTATACATATAGACCTTGCTGAAGGAATAGGAAAAGACGAATACGGAATACGGTTTGCCAAAAAACTTGGCGTTGACGGAATTATAAGTACAAGAACAAATATAATTAAAATGGCTTCAAGAGTGGGAGTTTCTACTGTTCAGCGTTTCTTCATTGTGGATTCTCATTCGGTGGATACAAGTATTGAGGCGGCAAAACAGTCAAAAGCCGATATGATAGAAATAATGCCCGGAACTGTGGCAAAGGTAATAAAGAGAATGAAAGAAAAACTTGAAATGCCTATAGTCGCAGGAGGCTTGGTTGAAACTTACGCTGAAATTGACGAGGCAATTTCCTGTGGTGCGGCGGCAGTTTCAACAGGTAAAAAAGAATTCTGGAAATAAATTCTGTGGCTGTAGTAATTATAACTACAGTCCTGGGGGGACTTAAGTGTTAAAGACATTATTTAATGACAAAAAATTCTGGAGAACGGTATTTACTCTTGCCGTTCCCATTGGGATACAAAACTTACTGTCTGCATCTTTTACTTTGGTTGATACCCTTATGGTAGGACAACTGGGTGATGTCTGCCTTGCGGCAGTAGGTATGGCAGGACAATGGAGTTGGATACTCAGTTTCTTTACCTTTGGTATCTGTTCAGGGGCGTCTGTATTTTTCGCACAGTATTTTGGTGAGCAGAACAAGGAAGGAATAGTTCATA
This sequence comes from Clostridia bacterium, assembly GCA_017408205.1. Classification (GTDB taxonomy): domain Bacteria; phylum Bacillota; class Clostridia; order Monoglobales; family Firm-18; genus RGIG1864. The sequence continues at coordinate 8,759 of JAFQVC010000043.1, forward strand.
CCTACGGTGTGGCACTTGTATCGGGAATACTGTGCTCTCTGGTGTTTATGATGGTTGGTATTTTCTGTCCCCAACTTGTTATTAAAATATTTAACCGTACACCCGAAGTATTACAGGCAGGAACGGACTATCTTAGGATTGTTGCATATTCCTATCCTGCAATTCTTATAAATATACTTATCAATACCGTACTTCGTTCTACTCACAGAGTAAAACTGCCTATGATTGTATCGCTGTTTACTACAGTGTTAAATGCTTTTCTGGATTACGGACTTATTTTCGGTGCCTTCGGTTTGCCCGGAATGGGCATAAAAGGTGCAGCGGTTGCTACGGTAATATCTGCATGGTCGGGACCTGCCATTATACTTGTAGTTTCTGCATTTTTGCGGGATGAGATTTTTTATGCACCAATAAAAGAAATGTTCGGCTTTAAATTACCCTTTGTTAAAAAGTTTTATAAGCGTTGTTTCCCAGTTGTTCTTAATGAAACATTGTGGGGAATGGGGTCTTTTGTATATAATGCCCTTTTCTCAAATATGGGCTACGAATATACAGCGGCTATTTCTATTCTTCGTACTTTTGAAAATATTTCCATTTCTTTCTTTGTGGGGCTTACAAATGCAGCCTGTGTAATAGTAGGCAAAGACATAGGAAGTGGAGAAATAAAAAAAGGCGTTTTAAATGCAAAAAGATTTATGATTTTAGTGCCTTTAGTAAGCGTTTTTATAAGTGCAATAATTGTAATTTTCCGTAATCAGTTAGTAGGAATTTTCAATATGGGAAATATGATTTCGGAAAAAACACTGGTTTGTGCCAGAAGCATTATGCTTATTTATGCCCTGGAACTTCCTGTACGAAATATTCCTTATGTTGGAATTGTGGGCATATTCCGTTCCGGCGGAGATACCAAAAAAAGTATGCAGTATGATTTGTTGACTCTTTGGTGTGTTGCGGTGCCCGTAACTTTTATTGCGGCACTGGTATTTAAACTTCCTTTTGTAGCAGTGTTTTTGTGCAGTTACGTAAGCGAAGATTATTTAAAAGCATATTTGTGCATCAGGCATTTCAGGTCTAAAAAATGGATTAAACCAATTACAGAAACAGGGAAAAAGGCGTTGGCGGAATATTTGAAAGGGGAATAAACAAAAATATACAGTGTTATACTTTTAAAAGGAGGATAACAATGAGATATATTTCAAATAACAGCAGATACGATAGTATGGAATACAGAAAATGCGGAGAAAGCGGACTTAAACTTCCGAAAGTGTCCCTTGGTATGTGGCACAATTTCGGTAAAAACGATGATTTTGACAATATGAAAGAAATGTGTTTTACCGCTTTTGACAACGGTATTACCCATTTTGATTTAGCAAATAACTACGGTTTTCCGGATATTGGCAGTGCCGAAGAAAATACAGGCAGAATATTAAAACAACATTTTTCTTCATACAGAAACGAACTTATTATAAGTACTAAAGCGGGATACCGTATGTGGGAGGGACCTTACGGCGATTTCGGAAGCAGAAAATATCTTCTTTCAAGTCTTGACGACAGTTTAAAACGTTTAAAACTTGATTACGTTGATATATTTTACCACCACAGACCTGACCCCGATACGCCTCTTTATGAAACAATAGGTGCTCTTGACCAGGCGGTAAAAAGCGGCAAAGCGCTTTATGCGGGACTTTCAAATTATGACGGGAAAACAATGGAGGAGGCAGTAAAGATTTTTAATGAATTAAAATGCCCCTTTGTAATTAATCAGAACAGATACTCTATCCTTGACAGAACAATAGAAAATAACGGACTTTTGAAAAGTGCAGAAAAACAGAGGAAAGGTGTAATAGTTTTCAGTCCTTTAGCCCAGGGCGTTCTTACGGACAAGTATTTAAAAGGAATACCAAAAGACAGCAGAATAAGTAAAAGCGGAATATATTTGAAAGAATCAAACATTACTCCCACGCTTCTTGGCAAAGTTGAAAAACTCAATAACATTGCTAAAGAAAGAGGAGAAACCCTTGCACAGATGGCTCTTTCATGGGTGTTGTGCAAGGAGCAGGTTACAAGTGTGTTAATAGGTGCATCAAGCCCTCGCCAGATACTTGAGAATGTTAAAATATTGAAAAGCAAAAAATTCAGTGAAGATGAACTAAGACTTATTGATGAAATAAGCAAGGAGGGATAGGTATGAGAATTTTGGTTGTTGATGACGACGTTAACATTTGTGAACTTTTAAGATTGTATCTTGAAAAAGAAGGATGGGAAGTTCTTGTTGCATACAACGGCGTAA
>JAFQVC010000044.1 GCA_017408205.1 Clostridia bacterium
AATTGAAATTACCGACAGTCAGATTCCCGAAGGAAAATACTTCGGAGGTTGGTCAATAAACGGCGGTGAAACAATCGCAAGTTATGACAGAATTTTTGATTTTTATGTTTACGATAACATAACGGTAACAGCAGTTTTTGCAGATAAAGAGGTAGAAGAAAGAGCGACGGTAACACTTTCAAGCTCAGTTATTGAAGTGAATGAAAGTGAAGCGTATTACAGAGCAAACTTCATGGTAACAAGAGAATTACCGGAAAATCTTGTGTTGGTAAGTTCAGGACTATTGCTCACACAGACAGCAGATTATGGAACAGATGACAAACTGACGTTTGAAGAACAGTCAGCAAACAGCTCTTTAATCAAGCTTTACAGAACGGTTCACACAACAAATGACGGACAGTATCAGCTGACGGTAAAAACCTCAACAAGCAAAACATTATACGCAAGAGGATTTCTGGTTTACCTTGATACAAAAACAGGTGATATAATAACACTCTACACAGATGTCCGACAAGTAAATTCATAACAAACAAGAAAAATCCTATCCCTTTTAAAGCTGTAATGTATAATGAAATTGCAAATTGAGATTCTTTGGAGATTTTTATGACTAAAATATTTGAAAAATACGAAACTCTATTCTGTATATTTCTTGTAGTTGTATATATTGTAGTTAATTCTGTTTGTATTCAAAATTTTGGGAATACAAGCTGTGTTAGTGCTATCGTCAATACTATATTATCTGCGAGTCTGATAGCAATAATGCTGATGTTAAAAAGGACTGCATATTACGGCTTGAAAAAGGTTGAAAACGCAAGGCAATATTTATATTTTATTCCTCTGTTTATCATTGTAACAGTCAATCTGTGGAATGGTTTTAACATCAATTATTCTGCGAGTGAGATAATATTTCATGTTTTAACCATGCTAAATATAGGATTTATTGAAGAGATTATCTTCAGAGGATTTTTATTTAAAATGATGGCAAAGAATAATGTTAAAAGTGCTGTAATCGTAAGCGCTGTTACTTTTGGTGCAGGTCACATTGTTAATTTAATAAACGGCGCAGATCTGATTCCTACTTTAATTCAGATATGTTACGCAACTTCGATAGGCTACTTGTTTGTTGTTATATTCATTAAAAGTAAATCACTTATTCCCTGTATCGTAACACATTCTTTAGTAAACTCTCTGTCTGTTTTTAATATTGAAAATACGGTGTCAATATACATAGCACCCGTATTTCTGATAGTTATTCCTCTTGCTTACGCGTTTTATATAAATAAAAAAATTACAGGGTAAATGAAAACTTTAAGTTTGTATAATTTAGCAAATAACAAATTATCGCCACACACCAAACCTCTTTGTAAATGGTATTACCAAATACAAGGAGGTTATTTTTGTGTTCAGCAACTGAGCTGAAGCTTATGATTTTGTAGTTTACCATTTTAATTGACGGTGGTAATACCTCTTAAAGTACCCGCTGTTTTGGGTGGGAAGCAAGGCGAAAAAACTTGACAAATACAGTTAGTTTGATGTAAAATCGAAATGTATTTTGATAAAATTGTCAAATCATTTTTACTTTTTTTAAGAAAAATTAAATTCGGAATTGGCAGGAGGATTTTTAAAGATGAAGAAAAGAATCATCGAAAGAATAATAAGCTTGTTGTTGAGTATTGTAATGATTTTATCATGCTTACCGATGAGCATTGTCGCGGTGCCGTCTATTAAGACGGATGCTGATTTCTTTGCGAAATTGAATCTCAACACGGTTGGCATGGAATCGGTAAAATCTGCGGTAAGTTCAAGCAACTATACCAACGCGAAATCGGCGTTGTTGACTTATTATAAAAATAAGTTTGCGAATTATCATACTGTCACAGACGGTACCGGCGGAGATTTCGGTACTCTTGCAATGGTGGATACCTTTGCATATTACGAAAATGTTAAAGCTCACAAAACTATTGAATACAACAGCGGTGCGTTCAAACAGTACAGCCTCGGTGTCGTCAGCGATACAACGGGTGTTTATGTTTTATCTGCGGTTAAAAAGACTTCATATTCGATTGAAATCGCTTCAAAAGAATATGCTACTGCAAGTATGCGACCCGTACTTAAATGCTACAATTCTTCGGGTACATTATTGGGTTCCGTTAATCCTTCTGCTGACGGATATGTAAAGTACGGTGCTAAAACAACAAACTACGGTAGTGCAACTACTCTTTTTGTCCGTCACGATTCCACAACCACATTACCTTATTCCACTAATTCACAGCGTGCATATTTGAAATTCACACTTCCGAGCGGTACAGCTAAAACGGAGCTTGTCATTTATGCTAAAATCAACGGCGGATCTGCAGCTACTCATACTCTTGATTTATACCAGTTTGCTGCAAGAGGTACTGCATGGACAGAAGCAAATCTTACATGGCAATGGCTTATTGATAATAAAGTAATCGGTCACTATGCTTATGACGGTGTTACCGGCGGATATGACTGGGCAGATGAAGAAGGTACACCTCCTTATGATTGGGTTGATGCACACTGCAGATTATTCAGTGTCAACGGAATATTTCAGTTTGCGGTTGCATCGGGTGTAAGTGCAGCCGATAAAGAAGCCTATCTCAACAAGGGTAAATCATTACTTTTTGACTTTATCAACGATGCTGATGTTACAGGCGGTTGGCCTGACGGCAGAGATAAAGAAACTCCGTTCAGACTTAATTATGCTCCGTTTTTCTACAAGACATTATTAGCGAATAATAAATTAACAGCGGACGAAAATGTAACATTCCTCAAGTGGATTTATGATGAGGTTGAAT
>JAFQVC010000005.1 GCA_017408205.1 Clostridia bacterium
CCGCCTACGTCTATTACTGCTGTTTTCAAGTAAAAAGTCACCACCTGTGGGAAATAATAACAAAAAACCACTCAAAAGTCTTTGAGAGGTTTTTAATGAATTGCCTTTGGCATGAATTGAAAATAAAAATTTTCATGAATTGAGCCGACGGCTCATGAATTGCACTTTCGTGCATTAAGGAAGAAAACCGCAAACGGTTTTCAACCAAAATGAAATTCGCAGAATTTCAATTCATGGAGCAACAGCGAGAATTCACGGCGTAATCGCCAATTCATTCGTCATTTATAGTGTACCGAACAGTCTGTCACCTGCGTCGCCAAGACCGGGAACAATATAACCGTTTTCGTTTAATTTTTCGTCTAAAGCACCAACGTAGATGTCAACGTCGGGGTGTGCATCTTGTACTGCTTTAATACCCTCGGGAGCACCTATTAAGCAAACAAGTTTAATTTTCTTTGCCCCTCTGTCTTTAATAAACTGGATAGCCGCAGCAGCGCTTCCGCCTGTTGCAAGCATAGGGTCAGTTACTAAAACCTGTCTTTTTTCAATATCAGTAGGCAGTTTGCAGTAGTATTCAACAGGCTGTAAAGTTTCGTGGTCTCTGTATAAGCCGATATGTCCTACTTTTGCAGCAGGAATTAAGCTTGTGAAAGCGTCAACCATACCAAGACCTGCACGAAGAATGGGAACTATTGCCACCTGTTTTTCTATTGCGTATCCTTTTGTTTTAACCAAGGGAGTTTCCACGTCGATTTCTTCCAAAGTCAAATCTTTTGTTGCTTCGTAGCCCATAAGCAAAGAGATTTCGTAAGCAAGTTCACGGAAATCTTTAACAGAAGTTTCCTTGGAACGAAGCATTGTGATTTTATGTTTTATAAGGGGATGGTCCATTACAAATAATTTACTCATAATTTTCACTCTTCTTTCGTGATTTATTATATACATTATACACTAAAATTTATAATTTGTCCATACAAAATGAAAAAATGCTTGATTATTTTAAAATAGTAGTATATAATCTAAGTGTTTAGCGCAGGACAATTATTTATCCAGTAAATAAATTAATTAAAGAGGTGGCAAAAAGGCCTTTATTTGCCGTATTAATATGCGAATAAAAAACATTTTAAAAAGAGATTTTTCCAACGAAAGTGCCAGTCAGATAATTTTTATAATGGCATTTATCGTATATTCTTTAATATCTATGACCAAAAATGCCTATTCCGCTTCCATTGCTTCTATTATTGCAGAGGGAACTTTTACAAAATCTTCTGCAGGTGTTGTAAATGCGGGCTTTTATCTTCTTTACGGAATAGGACAAATTGCAGGAGTAGGTATTGTTGACAAAGTTTCTCCCGTAAAACTTGTGTATGTTACTTTGTTTGGTACTATTGCGGCGTTAATCGGTATGGTGGTGGTAAAATCCTTTACCGCAATGCTTGTAATATGGAGTTTGTGCGGTCTTATCCAGTTTGGTATATGGCCTGCAATACTTCGTGTAATAGCAGAGTATATGCTTCCTGACCACAGAAAAAAAGCCCTTACAGCCATTGCCTTTTCCTACTGTGTGGGTGCAGTTATAAATTACCTTATGGCAGCAGTTGTGTTAAGCGTGTCTGTATGGAGAACATTGTTCCTTGTAAGTGCGGTAATGCTTGTATTAAGTGCAGTTATGTGGGGAGCCACATACAAAAAACTGTCTCCACAACTTCGAGAAATCAAATTAATAAATCGTGAACAAGGTTATATAAAAGTAAAGACAAAAGAAAAGCAAAAAATTTCCTGGAAACTTCTTTTGTCCAGCGGTATTATAATACTTTTAATACCTGCATTTTTGAGAAGCGCTATGGACAACGGTGTTAAAGCGTGGGTGCCCACAATGATTGTTGACAGTTACGGCGTAACGGCAGGTTTTGCAAGTGTTTTAACAACAGTTCTTCTGATAGTAAACTTATCAGGTGTGTTTATTTCCAACTTTATAAGGAGCAAGGTTTTAAAAAATGCGACCGCAGGGTTTGGTCTGGTTTGTCTTCTGGCGGTGCCATTTACGATGCTTCTTTTGATGATTGGAAAGATACCCATTTCCGTATCTGTAGTTTTGCTTACGGTTATTACTACCCTTATGTATGCAGGAGCACAGTTTGTAAATATAATTATACCGTCTTATTTTGCGAAGTATAATATGACAGGTGCTGTGGCGGCAATGTTAAATGGCGCCGCATCCTTCGGTATAGTTTTTGCCAATATTATTTTTGGTGTACTGGCACAAAAATACGGCTGGAACACAACTATTGTTTTTTGGGTTATTATGCTTTCCCTTGCAGGGGTATTTTGTTTGATTGCGGCTCCGATGTGGAGTAAATTTATAAAAAAGGGTGAAAATTAATGGATAAAATTCGTGTAGGTGTAGTAGGTCTTGGACACAGAGGCAGAGCAATGCTTAAACTTTCAGCAGAGGGTTTTGATTACGTTGAAATTGCCGCTGCCTGTGACATTTTACCAAGAAACTGGTTTGACAAGGAATGGGTGCCTGATACAACGGGTGAAATTTGGACTGAAGGTCCGTCTCTTTCCGAGCAGTTCCCCGATGCAGAATTTTATGAAGACTACGAAGAAATGCTTGACAAGGCAAATCTTGACGTTGTAATTGTTGAAACAGGTGCTGACATTCACGCGGAATTCTGCGCAAAGGCACTTCGTAAAAACATTAATGTTTTATCAGACATTCCAAATGTTGCAAACTTAAAAGAGGCAGAAATTCTTTGGAAAGCGGCAGAAAATTCTACCGCTATGATTTCAACAGGAGCAAACCCAAACTACCAGAAATTCAGTTTTCTACTCCAGGACTTTTATAAAAAGGGCCTGCTTGGTAAACCGTACTATATGGAAGCGGAATACATACACTGGAGTCTGCCGGGCAGCGATATGACTTTGCACTTGAACGAAAACGGTGACTGGAGAAAACTTTTAATTCCCATAAGATATTCGACTCACTCATTAGGACCTCTTCTTACTATTTTAGAAGAGGACTTAAGAACAGTTTCCTGCTTCGGTACAGGTGCTCATTCTGACGATTATGTGTCAGATACTAAAAAAGACGATATGATGTGTGCACAGTATCAGACAGAATCTGGTGTTGTTGTTCGTCTTATGAGAAACGGCAGATGCCGTGCGAAAATCGGCCACCACAACTACAGAGTTTTCGGTACCGAGGGTTATATGGAAAGAATAGACAGAATGGATAAGCCCGTTATTAGATACAATTCTATGAACGAACTTGACACAGAATTAAAAGAAATCGGCGGAGAGTTTATGCCTCCTGCTTATGCACACCTTGAAAAGGCAAAAGGTCACGGCGGTATGGACTACGCTATGCTTGATTATTTCTACAAAGCAATTAAAAACGGAGACCCTGCTCCTGTAAGTTTAAAAGACGGTCTTAGAATGACTTTGCCGGGAATTTACGCAGAAGAGTCTGCAAAACGCGGCGGTCAGGTACTTAAGATGTATTATCCGTGGGATAAGGAATGGAGTACAGAAATTAAATAAAAGGGTTGTAAAAATTGCCCAGAACGTAAAAATAAAGGAAAACATCGTTTGATGTTTTCCTTTTTTGTTTTTACTACGAAAAAACCTCACCGCTCGACGTACCTTTGTACGCCTTCGGGTTAACACCGCAAGCAAATGGCTTGCTTGTTCGGTTTTTCCGTTCTGAACAATTTTTCCTATCCCTTTGGGAAGAGATTTTTGTTGGGGATATTTTAGCATTTTTTTATTCCTATTATTGCCGTAACAGATTTTGTGGGTGTCAACAGCATACTATCTGTGCAGGTTAGTCCGATAGTTTTATAAGCATCGGACAAGGTTAAAAAATCTTTCTGGTGCATTATGGAAAGGTCGCCGTAACCGGGACTGAAACGGGGAGTAAGCATATATCCCTCGCTTTTCAGTTGCTCTTCTGCAAGGTTACAGATGCTTTCCGTTGCTTCGCTTAAAGTGGCATCAAACACCACGGCGTAACTCATATTTGTTTTCTGGTAGTATGTAAGCATTTTATCTGCCCACACACCCATAGTTGCTGCTAAAATTACACATTTGTCACAACCG
>JAFQVC010000006.1 GCA_017408205.1 Clostridia bacterium
ATTTTATTTTTCCTATACAGGAAATTTAAAACCGTTAAAAGTGACCTTTTTTACAAATATTTATGGCTGTTTTTCCAAATTATTCTTGTTGATTTAGGTATATAATATATATTGACCAAATTTTTTCAGGAAAGGTGAAACATAAAATGAGAGTTATAATTTGTGAAAACTACGACGAAATGTCATTACAAGGTGCAAAATTATTTGAAAGTCAGATAAGATTAAAACCAAACAGTATATTAGGTCTTGCTACAGGCTCAACTCCAATCGGCATGTATCAGAACTTAATTAAAATGTATAAAGAAGAGGGTTTGGATTTCAGCAAAATCACTTCATTTAACTTGGACGAATATTATCCGATTTCTCAGGACAACGACCAGAGTTACAGATACTTTATGAACGAACAGTTGTTTAACCATATAAACATTGATAAAGAAAAAACTTTTGTTCCAAACGGTGAAGCAAAAGATGCAGATTTAGAGTGCGAACAATACGAAGAAAAACTTGCTCAGTACGGCGGAGTTGACATTCAACTTTTAGGTATTGGCAGAAACGGTCACATCGGCTTTAACGAACCAGGTGACAAACTATATGCATCTACTCACAAAACAGGTCTTACCGAGGATACAATCGAAGCAAACTCAAGATTTTTTGCAGACATTAAAGATGTTCCCACACAGGCGTTAACTATGGGTATCGGCTCAATTATGAAAGCAAAAACAATTGTACTTTTAGCAAGCGGCAAGAACAAACACGATGCCGTAAAAGCACTTTTAGACGATTACATTACAACAGAAATTCCGTGTACTTTATTAAAAGCACACCCTGATTTTATATTAATCTGCGACAAGGACGCATACGAAGGATAAGAAAATGATATCTGCCGAAAAACTGCTTAACAGAAAACCGTTACAATTTAATATGGAAAGTTCTGCCCGTCTTTTAAAGGGTAAAACCGTAATTGTTACAGGTGGCAGCGGTTCAATAGGCAGCGAACTTTGTATTCAGATTCATAAAGCCGAGCCAAAAAAACTTGTAATTTTAGACATTAACGAAAACAACAGTTATATGTTGTATAAAAAGTTAGGAATGGCAGACAACGTAAAAATCGAAATTGCAAACATAAGGGAAAGGGAAAAAGTCTTTTCCCTTTTTCGCAAATATAAACCTGATTTCGTGTTCCACGCTGCCGCCCACAAACACGTTCCGTTAATGGAGGAGTGTCCTGACGAGGCGGTAAAAAACAACATTTTCGGCACACTTAATGTTATGGACGCCTGTGTTGACTGCGAAGTTAAAAAAATGATTTTAATTTCCACAGACAAAGCGGCAAATCCCAAAAGCGTAATGGGTGCCACAAAGCGTTTTTGCGAAATGATGATACAGAGTAAAAGTTCAGCCAAAACTGTTTTTTCTGCAGTCCGTTTCGGAAATGTCCTCGGTTCTGACGGAAGCGTAATTCCCATATTTCTGCAACAGATAGACGCAGGGGGACCCGTTACAATTACAGACAAAAACATTACACGCTTTTTTATGACGGTTACCGAAGCGGTAGGACTAATCTTAGAAACTACTGTTTTCGCAAGCCAGGGTGAAATATATGTTCTCGATATGGGTGAAAGCATAAGCATATTAACCCTTGCAGAAAACCTTATTAAATTAAAGGGATATGCTCCGTATCAGGATATAGACATTATTGAAACAGGAATGAGAACAGGAGAAAAATTACACGAACAACTGCTTATCAATCCCGCTGCTGCAGAAAAGTCGCAGAATAAATCCATAATGATTGACGGAAAACAAGTCTTTAATTCACAGGATATTGACAAAAAGTTGGATTTGTTAAGAAATTCATTGTCAAAAACCAACGAAAATATTAAGGAAACTCTTAAAAAATCCATTGACTAACAGTAATAATTGTAGTATAATTAATTAATATGTTATATTTTTAACAAAGGGGAGAGTAAAATGAACAGAGTTTATAATTTTTCAGCAGGCCCATCTATGTTACCTGAGTCTGCACTAAAAAAAGCAGCAGATGAGATGCTTTGCTGCGGTAATTCAGGAATGAGCGTTATGGAGATGAGCCACCGTTCAAAAGACTACGAAGCAATTATTAACGAGGCGGAATCTTTATTAAGAGAACTTATGAACATTCCCGAAAACTATAAAGTATTATTCCTGCAGGGCGGTGCTTCCAGCCAGTTTGCAATGGTTCCGCTAAACCTAATCGGCAGAACAGGCAAAGCAGACTTTGTTATCACAGGTCAGTGGGCTAAAAAAGCATATCAGGAAGCATCAAGATACGGTGAAGCAGTTAAAATCGCATCAAGTGAAGATGCAGTATTTAACTACATACCAAAATTAGACAAATCAACATTCTCTAAGGATGCTTCATATTTCCACATTACAACAAACAACACAATTTACGGTACAAGATATACAACTTTGCCTGACACAGGCGACGTTCCGTTGGTTGCAGATATGTCATCAAACATCTTATCAGAAGTTTACGACGTATCAAAATTCGGTTTAATTTATGCAGGTGCACAAAAGAATATGGGACCTGCAGGTCTTACAGTTGCAATTATCCGTGAAGACTTAATCGGAAATCCTTTAGACATTACACCAACAATGTTTAACTACGAAACACATGCTAAAAACGGTTCAATGTTTAACACACCGCCAACATATTCAATCTACATTATGAAACTTGTACTTGAATGGTTAAAAGGTATCGGCGGTATCCCTGCCATTCAGAAAGTCAACGAAGAAAAAGCAAAAATTCTTTATGATTTCTTAGACAGTTCTTCATTGTTCAAAGGTACAGTTGTTAAAGAAGACAGATCAATTATGAACGTACCTTTCGTTACAGGTGACGATGAATTAAATGCAGAATTTATTAAAACTGCATCAAGCAAGGGCTTTGTTAACTTAAAAGGTCACAGAAGCGTTGGCGGTATGAGAGCAAGTATCTATAACGCAATGCCTACAGAAGGCGTTATCGCACTTGTTGAATTAATGAAAGATTTCGAAGCAAGTCACAAATAATTTTTCGAGAAGAGGTTTTTGTTAATGTATAATATTCAGACTCTAAATAAAATTTCAAAAACAGGTCTTGGTCAGTTAAATCCTGACAAATACACCTGTGCAGACGAGATTGCAAATCCCGATGCCATAATTTTAAGAAGTTTTTCAATGCACGAAATGGAACTTCCAAAATCATTACTTGCAGTTGCAAGAGCAGGTGCCGGTGTAAACAACATTCCAATTGACAAATGCAGTGAGCAGGGCGTAGTTGTATTTAACACTCCCGGTGCTAACGCAAATGCCGTTAAGGAACTTGTTATCGCTTCACTTTTACTTGCATCAAGAAAAGTTGCTGCAGGTATTGAATGGGTTAAAGGACAAAAAGATGCAGGTGACACTTTGTCAAAAGTAGTTGAAAAAGGTAAGTCTTCATTTGCAGGTCCTGAAATCAAAGGTAAAAAATTAGGCGTAATCGGTCTTGGTGCAATCGGCGTTATGGTATGTAACTCTGCTTACGCTCTTGGTATGGAAGTAATCGGCTATGACCCGTACATTTCTGTTGACGCAGCATGGGGCTTGTCAAGAGCAGTAAAAAGAGCAACTACACTAAAAGAAATTTATGAAACTTGTGATTATATTACATTACATATTCCGCTTAATAATGAAACAAGAGGAATGATTGGTGAAGAAACATTAAAATCAACTAAAGACGGCGTAAGAATTCTTAACTTCTCACGTGGCGAGTTGGTTGACACACAAGCAATAATCGATGCAATTAAATCAGGTAAAGTTGCAAGTTATGTAACAGATTTCCCAACTGCAGAAATGCTTGATGTAGAAAACATTACACCAATGCCTCACCTTGGCGCATCAACACCTGAAAGTGAAGAAAACTGCGCATATATGGCGGCAAACGAGTTAAAACAATACCTTGAATTTGGTAACATTGTTAACTCAGTTAACTTCCCCAACTGCTCAATGCCTATGGAAACAAAATTCCGTGTTTGCATTATTCACAAAAACATTCCTAATATGTTGGGACAGGTTAGCACAATGTTTGCAGATGCAGGAATTAACATCTGCCACATGATTAACAAAAGCAAAGGCGACAATGCTTACACATTAGTTGATGTTGATGAGCCCTGCGACAGTATCGTAGAAAAAATCAATGGTATTGACGGCATACTTTCAACAAGAGTTATAAGATAATAAATAAACGCGTGGTTTTACCACGCGTTTTTCATAAGAGGAAAACCTATGACTAAGTATTTAAATGAAATTATAGACATCTTAAATAACGAGTACGGCGATGCCGACTGCACACTTAACTACGAGGACACATTGCAACTTTTAATTGCAACTCAACTGGCAGCACAGTGCACCGATGCAAGAGTAAATATAGTTATGGTAGATTTAGTTAAAAAATACCCTGACGTATATGCTTTTGCAAATGCAGATTTAAATGAACTTATGGACGATATCCATTCAACAGGTTTTTACAGAAACAAGGCAAAAAACATTATCGCCTGCTGCAAAAAGATTATTTCTGATTTCGGAGGTAAAGTGCCGGGCAATATGAAAGACCTGCTGACTCTGCCGGGTGTAGGACGGAAGACCGCTAACTTAATTTTAGGCGAGGCATTTGGAATACCGGGTATTGTAGTTGACACACACGCAGGACGTCTTGCAAGGCGTATGGGACTTACCAAAAACACAGACCCTACAAAAGTAGAGTTTGATTTATTAAAAATCATTCCAAAAGAACACCAGACTCTTTTCTGCCACCAGTTAGTTGAACACGGAAGAAAATACTGCAAGGCACAAAGACCTGATTGTGAAAACTGTCCATTAAATACAATATGCAAAAAGAGAGGCTTGTAATCCTCTCTTTTATAATATCTCTAACTTCGCGTAAGCCGCCATTAAGTTCTTAGTTCCTACTGTGTCAAATGCAATTTCCAGATGCCAGTCATTTCCCACCGCAGTTGCTTTTAATATCATACCTTTACCGAATTTGTTGTGTTTCACCATCTGACCTACGCTGTATGTAACACCGCCCGAAACGGTCTTTTTACTGTCAAGGGTGATTTTATTGTATTTAACTGGTGAAATATAACTGTTTGTGATTTCCTTTTTAATCTCTGTTTTAAATGGAATGTCAATTAAATTATCGTCTATTTCATCTACAAATCGTGATGGCTTGTTGTAACTTACCGCACCAAACAATGTCCTTGACTGGGTACAGGTTATAAACAGTTTTTTCTTTGCTCTTGTTATTCCTACATAGCAAAGGCGTCTTTCCTCCTCCAGTTCTTCGTTAGAACCAATTGACATATAACTGGGGAACAGTCCCTCCTCCATTCCGCACATAAATACTACGGGAAATTCCAGTCCCTTTGCGCTGTGAAGTGTCATTAAAACAACAACCTCTTGTGATTCGTCGTAGTTATCAACATCGGCTACCAAAGAAATTTTTTCAAGATAATTGTTAAGTGTTGCCTCTTCCTTTGGTACAGTTTTTTCAAACTCCATTGCATCTGTTATAAGTTCTTTTATGTTTTCAAGGCGTGTTGTTGCCTCAACGGTGTTTTCATTCATAAGCATAGCCCCATAGCCCGTTTTTTCAATAACGGTGTCAATCAGTTTTGACACAGGCATATCTTTTGCTAATCCCTGAAGTTCCGTCATCATTTTTGCAAATTCGCCCAATTTTCCATCCTCGGACATACAAACATCAAACATACTTATACCTCTGGCGTTTGCAATTTCTTCGCAGTTTGATACTGTTTTTGCACCTATTCCTCTTTTTGGCTCGTTAATAATTCTTTTAAAGTTAACATTGTCCTGAGGGTTGTTTATCAGTTTAACGTATGCTAAAACGTCTTTGATTTCCTTTCGGTCAAAGAACCTTAAGCCCCCAAGGACGCGGTAGGGAACAGCGTTTTGTATAAGCATATTTTCTATAACACGGGACTGGGCATTAGTACGGTACAACACCGCAAAATCGTTGTAGTTGTAGCCGTCTATTGTCATATTTATAATCTGCTCAGCAATGTAATAACCCTCGTCGTGCTCGTTTGTGGCACGGTAAAAAGATATTTTTTCACCATCACCGCAATCAGTCCACAGAGTTTTGCCCTTTCTTCCTCTGTTGTTTTTAATAACTCCGTTTGCAGCATCTAAAATATTTCCCGTTGAACGGTAGTTTTGTTCTAATTTAATAACCGTGCAGTTTTCATACTGTTTTTCAAAGGACAGTATGTTTTCAATGTTTGCACCTCGGAATTTATATATACTCTGGTCGTCATCACCTACAACGCAGATGTTTTTATGCCCTGCCGCAAGTAATGTTACCAGTCTGTACTGGGCGTGGTTTGTGTCCTGATACTCATCTACCATCACATACTTAAATCTCCGCTGATAGTAGGAAAGAACATCATCGTTTTCTTCAAACAGTTTAACGGTAAGCATAATTATATCGTCAAAATCAAGAGCGTTATATTTTTTCAGTTTTTCCTGATACAATTCATAAACATCTGCAATAATGTTTAGCCGATAGTCTGTCGCAAAATCATTTTTCATATCTTTTGGAAATGTCATTTCGTCTTTTGCCCTCGAAATTTCATTGATAAGTGATTTTGGCTGAAACATTTTATCGTCAATATTAAGTTCCTTTATGCACTCTTTTACAACAGTCAACTGGTCTGCTCTGTCAAAAATATTAAAGTCTCTTTTGTATCCCAGTTTGTCTATATCACGGCGCAAAAATTTCACGCACATAGAGTGAAAAGTTGATGCAAAAACATCGTTACCTGCATCACCAAGCATTGTGGTCAGTCTGTTTTTTAGTTCCTGTGCCGCCTTGTTGGTAAATGTGATTGCAAGTATTTCATAGGGGCGTACGTTTTGTACACCTATTAAATATGCAACTCTGTTAATTAAAACGGTGGTTTTTCCGCTTCCTGCACCTGCTAAAATAAGCACGGGGCCATCAGTCTTAAAAACCGCTTCCCGCTGTTTGTCGTTTAAATTTGAAAAGGTGGTATCAACCATTAATAATTCCTCCGCCTATTACTATGTCGCCGTCATAAAGCACTACGGACTGTCCTTTTGTTATAGCCCTCTGAGGCGTATCAAATACGATTTTTGCATTATCTCCGTCAGGATAAACCGTGCAGGGATAATCAGTAGTTCTGTATCTTATTTTTCCCGTGCAGGAAAATGGCTCTTTTGGTGCATCAAAAGGAATGTAATTCATTTTTTCTGCATAAAGCGTTGTGCCGAACAAGTCCTGGTTGTCAGCGAGGGTTACAGTATTATTAACTGCATCAATGTCGGTAACATAAACGGGCCTGTTAAGTGCTATTCCAAGTCCTTTTCGCTGACCGATAGTGTAGTTTATAATTCCCTGATGCTGTCCCACAACTGTTCCGTCTTTTAATATAAAGTCACCTTTTTTTTGAGGTCCTTTTAAATCTGTAATATATCTTACATAATCGTCATCGGGAATAAAGCATATTTCCTGACTGTCCTTTTTGTCTGCAACAGACAGTCCCAGTTCTTTTGCGACTTCCCTGGTCTCCGATTTTGTAATATCACAAAGTGGAAAAATAACTTTAGACAGTTGGTACTGTGTAAGTGTATATAAAAAATATGTCTGGTCCTTACTCTGGTCACCGCATCTTTTAAGAAGATATCTGTCCCCGACTTTTTCAACTTTTGCATAGTGTCCCGTAGCAATATAGTCCGCACCTATCTCTTCGGCGTACTTTAACATTGCACCGAATTTCAGGTACTGATTACAGTTTACACAAGGGTTTGGTGTGTGCCCCAAAAGGTAACTTTCAACAAAATTGTCTGTTACATTTTCTTTAAACTGTTTTGTAAAGTCAACAGTATAGTGAGGTATTCCAAGTTTATCCGCAACTGCTTTTGCATCGGCTACGGTGTTCTGGTGGCAACCAACCTCGTCACTTTCCCAGAGTTTCATAGTGACTCCCGCTACCTCATATCCTGCTTTAAGTAAAAAAACGGCAGATGCAGAACTATCCACACCGCCGCTCATTCCTACTAAAACCTTACTCATGGTGGTGAGCATGGCACTCTTCACAATTACAACTGCAACCCACAATAGGTGTTGGGTCTATGCCCTGTCTTTTATAATAATCTGCAAGACAGGAGCGAATTGCCTCCTCCGCTAAAACAGAGCAGTGCATTTTAACGGGCGGTAGTCCGTCCAATGCTTCCACAACTGCTTTGTTGGTAAGTTCAAGTGCCTCTTTGATAGTTTTTCCTTTTACAAGTTCTGTTGCCATACTGCTGGTTGCCACAGCGGCACCGCAACCGAAAGTCTTGAATTTTATATCTTTAATGATATCGTCTTCAATAAACATATATATTTTCATAATATCGCCGCATTTAGCGTTACCTACTTCACCTACGGCGTTTGCATTTTCAAGTTCTCCAACATTTCTGGGATTTGAAAAATGGTCCATTACTTTTTCACTGTACATATTATTTCTTCCCTTTCAAATAATCTTCGTACAAAGGAGACATATCTCTTAACCTTTGCACAATCTTTACTAATTCTTCTATAATCTTGTCAACTTCCTCTGACGTATTTCTGTGTGAGAATGACGCTCTTAGTGAGCCGTGAGCAATGGCGTGAGGAAGACCTATTGCTAAAAGCACGTGTGAGGGGTCTAAAGAACCGCTTGTACAAGCAGAGCCGCTTGACGCCGCAATACCCACCAAATCAAGGGATAATAATAAACTTTCACCCTCAATAAACTCAAAAGATATATTTGCATTTCCGGGAAGTCTTTCTGTTCTGCTTCCGTTTAATCTGCAATGCTCTATTTTGGAAAGTACGCCGTCAATAAAGCGTTCTCTTAATTCATAGCACTTTTTCATATTGGCATCAAGATTTTCTACTGCAATTTTAAGTGCTGTAGCCATACCAACGATACCTGCAACATTTTCTGTTCCTGCACGTCTGTTTCTTTCCTGAGCACCGCCGTACATAAGTTGGCTTAACCATGTGCCTGTTTTAACATACAAAAAGCCGACGCCTTTCGGGCCCTCAAATTTATGTGCGGATACAGAAAGCAGATTAACTCCCAAATCTTCCACGTTTACGGGAATATGCCCTACTGCCTGTACTGCGTCTGTATGAAAAACAATGTTGTTCTCTTTTGCAATCTGTGCAATTTCTTTTATTGGCTGAATTGTGCCGATTTCGTTATTTGCCATCATTATTGAAATAAGAGTAGTTTCGGGAGTGATGGCGTTTTTAACGTCATCAACGCTAACCAAACCATCGCTGTTAACGGGAATATAAGTAACTGTAAAACCCTCTTTTTCCAACTGCTGGAAACAATGCAAAACTGCGTGATGCTCAATTACGGAGGTAATTAAATGTTTACCCTTTTTTACATTTTTTCGTGCTGCACCGAAAATTGCCCAGTTATCCGCTTCGCTTCCGCAACCGGTAAAAAATATTTCACCGGGTTTTGCACCGATTAAACCGGCAATTGTCTCTCTTGCATTTTCAATTACCGCTCTGTTTTGCTGACCAAAACTGTATATAGAAGAAGCATTTCCGTAACAGTCCGTTAAATACGGCATCATACTGTCTAACACTTCTTTACTCATTTTTGTTGTTGCTGCATTATCAACATATATCAATTTTTAACCCTCCTTGCCACTTATAATAATACACCTTTTTCTATAATTAGTCAACTAAAAATGCACCGCTATTTATATTATTTACCAAGATGTACTAATAATACTGCAATATCTGCAGGGGATACTCCTGAAATACGTGATGCCTGTCCCACAGAAGTTGGCTTAAACTGATTTAACTTCTGTCTTGCTTCAATTCTTAAGCCGTAAACATCGTCATAATTTAAAGTTTCAGGTATCTTTTTGTTATCTAACTTTTTAACTGCCTCTGCCTGTTCTGTCTGTCTTTTTATATACCCCTCGTATTTAACTGTAATCTCTATCTGGTTTGCAATAACTTTGGGATAATTTGGGAAATTGTCGTCGATTTCACTTAAAGACTGGTAAGTAAGTTCAGGACGGCGTACCAACTCAACAAGGTGAATACCTGTTGAAATTTCGGTACTTCCGTACTTTCTAAGATACTCGTTAACCTTTGCACTTGGTGAGGCAGTCTGCTTTTCAAGGCGCTTTATTTCCTTTTCAATAGCGGATTTCATATCAAGAAACTTCTCGTATCTCTCATCAGTTATAAGTCCTATTTCCTTGCCGTAAGGGGTAAGGCGTATGTCTGCATTATCCTGCCTTAATAAAAGCCGATGTTCTGCCCTTGCAGTCATCATTCTGTAGGGCTCGTTAGTTCCTTTTGTTACCAAATCGTCAATAAGAACGCCTATATACGCCTCTGCTCTTGACAGAACAAAAGGAGTTTGTCCCTTTATCTTTCGTGCGGCATTTATTCCTGCCATAAGACCTTGTGCCGCCGCTTCCTCGTACCCTGAACTTCCGTTAAACTGCCCTGCACCATACAGTCCTGAAATCTCTTTGAATTCCAGTGTTGGCAACAACTGTGTGGGGTCAATGCAGTCGTACTCAATAGCATACGCCGTTCTCATAAGATGCACATTTTCAAGTCCCGGTATTGTTCGTAAAAATGCCACCTGCACGTCTTCGGGAAGGGACGAAGAAAGTCCCTGAACGTATATTTCATTAGTATCAAGTCCCATCGGCTCTAAAAAGAACTGGTGTCTTGGCTTGTCGGAAAATCTTACTATTTTGTCTTCTATTGACGGACAGTACCTTGGTCCTATTCCCTTTATATTACCGCTGTAAAGTGGTGAACGGTGCAGGTTTTGTCTTATTACGTTATGAGTTTCCTCGTTGGTATAAGACAAATAGCAATCCACTTTGTTTTCTCCCACTTTTGTAGTCTCAAAAGAGAACGGTACAATGTCGTCGTCACCGTGTTGTACTTCAAACTTGGAAAAATCAACTGTGTTGGCGTTTACCCTTGCAGGAGTACCTGTTTTAAAACGCATTAGTTTTACGCCCATTTCAAGCAAACTGTCAGTCATTTTTGTAGCAGGGAACATTCCGTCGGGACCGCCCTCATAAGAAACGTCACCTATAATTATTCTGCCGCCCAGATATGTTCCGCTTGCAATTATTACTGCTTTTACATTATAAACTGCGCCTGTGTGGGACACTACCCCTGTAACTTTATTACCCTCGTGAAGTATTTCAACAACTTCTCCCTGTTTTATATACAGGTTTTCCTGCTTTTCCAAAGTGTCCTTCATATACATTTTGTATCTTTGTCTGTCTGACTGGACACGAAGTGAATAAACTGCAGGACCTTTTCCCTTGTTTAACATTCGGGACTGGATAAATGTAGCGTCTGCCGCTTTACCCATCTCACCGCCAAGGGAATCAATCTCTCTTACAAGATGTCCTTTTGCAGTACCGCCGATACTGGGGTTACAGGGCATATTTCCTATACTGTCTAAATTTATTGCAAATACTATGGTTTTAAGACCAAGTCGTGCACAGGCAAGAGCCGCTTCGCAACCTGCGTGTCCTGCTCCTACTACTGCTACGTCAAAATCTCCTGCTATGTATTTTTCCATCTTCTCACCTATTTTCCTACACAGAATTTTGAAAATATATTGTCTATAATCTCTTCGCTTACCGTTTCTCCACCAATTTCGCCCAACGCGGAAATGGAAAGTTCAACACTGCTTAACACTATGTCAAAGGGCGCAAATGCACCAATATCCTTTAGTGCCTCACCTATTAAGGTGTTTGCTCTTATAAGGCATTCCTTGTGTCTTGGGTTTGTTACTACCGCTTTTTCCTTTATATCTATCTGTCCGTATTTTTCGTATATCAAATCGTAAAGACCGTCAAATCCCTCTGCATTTTTTGCAGATACTACTACACATCCTAAGTATCCGTGGCTGTCAATTTTTTGTTGTGCAAGGTCAGATTTATTAATTACAAGCAAGGTTTTTTTCTTATCTACCATATTTGCAATTTCTGTTTCCTCTGCCGTCATTCCCTTGTTACCGTCAACAACAAAAAATACGATGTCTGCTTTCTCCAGTGTTTCTTTTGAACGCTTTATACCTATTTGTTCAATGGTGTCATCGCTTTCCCTTATACCTGCAGTGTCAAATAAATTAAGTTTTAAGCCTCTTATATTAACCGCAGTTTCCAGTACGTCTCTTGTTGTGCCCTCTATATTTGTAACTATTGCTCTGTCCTCACCCAGTATTGCATTTAAAAGACTTGATTTCCCCGCATTTGGTGAGCCGACTATTGCCACATTTACACCGTCACTGATAATTCTGCCGTTATCTGAAGTTCTGATTAGTTTCTCCGTTTCGTTTAAGCAATGTTTTAAAATATCAGTCAACTCGTCATATTCCATTGGCTCTACGCCCTCTTCGGAATAATCCATTGTAGCCATAACGTGTGCAGTTGCATCAATCAGTTTCTGGCGAAGAGTCGATATTTCTCCCGACAACGCCTTATCAAGTTGAGATGCGGCAACTGTAACCTGCTTTTCAGTTTGTGCATTTATAAGGTCAGCAACCGCCTCTGCCTGAGACAAGTCCATCTTGCCGTTTAAAAAAGCACGTTTGGTAAATTCACCGGGACCTGCAGGTACTGCACCTCTTTTATACACAGCGTCAAGGACTGTTTTGCATACTGCAATACCTCCGTGACAATGGAATTCCACCACGTCTTCACCTGTGTAACTGTTCGGTGCTTTAAACACACATACAAGAGCATTATCAACGGTTTCGTTATTTACTTTTATTTTACCAAGGTGCATTTTATGGCTTTCCATAGTTTTTACATCTTTACCGAAAAACAGTTCTGATGCAATTTCTACTGCCTTTTCCCCTGATATTCTTATTATTCCTATACCACCTGTCATATTAGGTGTGGCAATTGCTGCAATAGTCATATTTTTTCCCTCTCAAAAAACGAAGCCGTCTTAAAATAGCAAAACCCAATAAAAGTGCCTGTGCACATTTTTTGGCTTTATCCCCTGCGTAAATTTTACGCACCTTCACTATTTCGAGACGGCCTTAAATATTTATTTTTTGTACATTACAACTACTCGGCGGTTTGGCTCTTCCCCAACGCTTTTTGTTTTAATGTTTGGTTTATCCTGCAATGCAGAATGAATAATTCTTCTTTCATAAGGATTCATTGGCTCAAAAGACATATCCTTGCGGTATTTTGTTGCTTTTGCAGCCATACTGTTTGCAAGGCGTACAAGTGTTTCCTGTCTTTTTGCGCGGTATGTTTCTGAATCAACGATTATTCTGCAGTAATCGTCACCTTTACGTTTTTTATTAACATAAAGATTTGTTAAGTACTGAACAGAGTCCAATGTGTCGCCACGTCTGCCGATTAGTGTTCCTACGTCTTCGCCGTGTAAAACTACTTTTACACAGTCTGTCTGTACTTCTGTTGTAGCAGTACAGTCAAGACCCATAGAACTGATTAAACCGTTTATGAATTCCAAAGCGGCAACTTCGCCGTGTTTTGCGGCCTCTTCTGTAACAGGTGCAGGAGCAGGTCTTTTCGGTTGCTCTTCTTCCTCTTTTGTTTCCACTTTCGGTTCTGCCTTTTTCTTTGGCTCTGCTTTCTTTTTTGGCTCTGCCTTTTTGGGCTGGGGTATTTCGGTAATGTCTTTTAGTGCTGCAACGATTTTTGCATCTTTTGCACCAAAACCGAACAGACCTTTTGAGCCTTCTTCTACTATTCGGACATTAATTCTGTCTCTTGTAGTATTAAAATGTTTCATTGCATTCATAACGGCTTCGTCAACCGTTTTTGCAACAAATTCTATACGTTCAGTCATTATTTTCTCCTCTTTTTCTTTTG
Source organism: Clostridia bacterium (assembly GCA_017408205.1). Taxonomy (GTDB): domain Bacteria; phylum Bacillota; class Clostridia; order Monoglobales; family Firm-18; genus RGIG1864. The sequence continues at coordinate 13,936 of JAFQVC010000006.1, forward strand.
TGATGGGTGAACCGTTTGTTTTGGCTCGTTGGCTTTCGCCTCTTTTTCTTTTTCAATTTCTTTTTTCATTTTGTTATTCAAAAAGAATTGTTGTGCCATTCTTACTAAGTTACTGATTGTCCAGTAAAAACCAAGTGCTGCAGGTAAAGTGAATGCAAAAAATGCTGTCATAAACGGCATAAATGTCTGCATAGACTTCATTGTGTTTGCAGTCTGGTCATTACCTGATGAATTTTGTGCAGATTGTGCAGTAGTCATTGCTGACAGTGCATAAGTTGTAAGACCGCAAAGTACGGGAATTATCCAAAGTAGTGACGGAACTGAAATCTGAGGAACTTGTTCTAACGCCAGACCAAAGAAGTTAAAGTTAATAGTTCCTGCAGCGGCAGGCCATGCACTTCCCAACTGGTCAACCATAGAGAAAAGTGCAATTTCAGAAGTAACTGCTTTACCTGTAATTTCTTTTCCCAATTCCATTAAATTGCTTATTACTTCAGGAGTAAAGCCCGAAGCCGGTCCAAACATATAAGTAAGTGGTTTTAATACCGCCTGATACAAAATAAGAATAATGGGTAATTGTATCAAAAGGGGTAAGCATCCGCTCATAGGATTAATGTTATATTCTTTATAAAGCTTCATCATTTCCTGACTTTGCTTTTCTTTGTCATACTCATATTTTTTCTGAATTTCAACCATTTTAGGCTGAATTTTCTGCATAGCAACTGAAGACTTTTGTTGTTTTATATTAAGGGGCAACAACAACATATTGATTACAACTGTAAATATAATCAAAGCCCAACCGTAGTTGCCTGTTAAGTCATATAAAAACTTCAAAAATGCTCCGAACGGTTTTATAAATGTGCTCATATTTCCTCCAAAATAAGTATCACGGTACAGGGTCATACCCGCCTTTATTCCAAGGATGACAACGGCAAATCCGTTTTACAGACATCCATCCGCCTTTTAATGCGCCGTATTTTTCTACCGCCTCAAGGCAATAAGCCGAGCAGGTGGGATAAAATCTGCAACAAGGTTTTTTTAGTGGCGAAATGAACTTTTGATAAAATTTAATCAGTGATACTATCAGTTTTTTCATTGTCAAATAAATCTGCTTTCTCAAGAGCCCTTAATATTTCCTGGTCAATACTGTAAAAATCAGCACCTACAATTTTATGTTTTGCTGAAATTACCATATAATATCCCGTCTTTAATTTTTCTTCATAAAGTCGGAAACTTTCGTAAAGGAGCCGTCTTGCTCTGTTTCTCACTACCGCTTTCCCCAGTTTTGTGCTGACCGTAAATCCAAGACGGTTATAGGGCTTGTTATTGGATTTTTTGTAATACAAAGTAAAAAATTTACTGTGTACCGTTTGACCTTTATAGTACAAACGACGGAAAATCGTATTTTGATTAAGTGAATAAGTCTTTTTCATAATTTTTAGTAAACAAAGCACGGTTTGGACAAACAATTATGTCCAAACCGTACAGTAATTAATTACTACGCTGAAATTTTTGCACGACCTTTTAAACGGCGACGTGCCAAAACTTTTCTTCCGTTGGCTGTTGACATTCTCTGTCTGAAGCCGTGAACTTTTTTTCTCTGACGTTTTTTAGGTTGATATGTCTGAAGCATACTTTTCTACCTCCTTATATTTCGTAAAGACAAATTATTTTGTCATACTTGCAACTTCTTCGGCAAAGTTGTCTGATTTCTTTTCAAGACCTTCGCCTTTTTCAAATCTTACATAGTCAAGTAATTTAACACCTTTTGATTCAAGGTATTTACCTACTGTTATGCTGTCATCCTTAACAAATGCCTGTTGCAATAAGCAGTTTTGTTCATAGAATTTGTTGATTTTACCGCCAACCATTTTTTCAATAATATTGTCAGGTTTAGAAGCATTTTTGGGATCTTCTTTAATCTGAGCAATAATGATTGCTTTTTCTTTTTCAACATCTTCTGCAGGAACGCTGTCCTGGTCTTTATATAAAGGATTGATTGCTGCAATCTGCATAGCGCAATCCTTTGCTGCAGTTTTAACGTCTTCGCTTGTCATATCGCCTTCGATTTTAACCATAACACCGATTCTGCCTGCTGCGTGGATATAACCTACAACGCCGCCTTCATATCTTGCAAATCTTCTTAAATTCATATTTTCGCCAATTTTTGCGATTTTTTCTGTTAACATATCTTTGATTGTTACAGAGTTGTCGTCAACGAATTTAGAATCCAACAAAGCATCTACATCTGCAGGGTTTGTAGCAATAACCTGTTTTGCAATATTTTTAACAAGTGTCTGGAATTCTTCGTTTTTAGCAACGAAGTCTGTTTCAGAGTTAACTTCTACCATTGCACCAACGTTACCGTCGATAACAATGTCAACAAGACCTTCTGAAGCAATTCTTCCTGCTTTTTTCTGAGC
>JAFQVC010000045.1 GCA_017408205.1 Clostridia bacterium
AATGTCGCACTTTGTCAAAGATTTTTTGTGCAAAAACTGTCAAAATGCAAAAATAACCCATTTTACCCCCAAAAGTTGTCGCGCACTGTCGTATTTTTATTGCTATACTTTAAGTCGGGTGGAAGAACACCTAATTTTAAGGAAAGGAATGATGAATGTGAAAGAAGTAAATGTTACTTTTTCACAAACGGGGAAAATTGCAGAAATTGACAATGCCAACATCTTTTTTGAGGGCGAAGATAACAGCATTAAAATTAACGCGGTGTTTCCCGAAACACAAGACGCCGAAAGGGTCTATGCTTACATTTATACGGCGTCGGGAATGCAGGATATGGTAACCCCCGCTCTTGTTGACGGAAAGTATGTGGTAGTGCTTGAAGGGGACAGAGTGGAAAAAGGTATTTTAAAGATTGGTTTTGAAGTACAAAAAGGTGAGGCATATATCCGCTTTATGCCGTTGGTTTTGCAAATTGACGGTTTTATTTCAGACGACTATATTGTGGCAAACAAACTTTATACCGTGTCTGTTAAGGTTGACAAAACCGTGACCTGCGAGAGCAATGAGGCGGCATATGTTGAAAATGTAGGCAACAGCAAAGAAGTTCGTCTTAAATTTACCATCCCGAAAGGTGATAAAGGCGACAAAGGTGACAAAGGAGAGCAGGGAGTAAAAGGCGACAAAGGTGATAAGGGTGACGCACCCGTCAGAGGTGCAGATTACTGGACAAAAGACGATATTACAGAAATACAGACCTATGTAGATGACTGTATTTTAAAGGGAAGTTGGTGATAAAATGTCTGTAAATCACATCTGGAAAGAAGATTTTAGCAAATCGCCAACGGGAGTTTCGGCAAACGTCAAAATGGAGGCCTTTTATGTTGACGGTTGGGAAGCATACATTGCCGCAAACGGTTTTAACGAAACTGACAACTACCTCCTGTTTGAAAACAATAAGTTGAAAATGGTAAAAAGTCAGGGGGCAAACGGAGCCAATACCATCATGGCACGAAAAACGCTTCCAAAAACCGACTACACCAATACTGACGAAGTGGTGATTGAATTTGATTATTCAATTGACAGACCGTACGACACCTACGCATATTCACCCGTAATTGATGTTGTAAACGAAAATAAAGAGCAGATTTACGGTCTTGCTTTCGGAAGCAGTTATTACGGGTGCTTTGTAATTCCTCACGGAAAGAATTCAGTTATGACGTCGGGAATGGGCGCCGCAAACGAGGACAACCAAAGGGTTTTTGCGAGGAAAAACGATGCGTTTTTATCCCTTTGCGACGGAAAAGAAATGCATATTAAAATCTGTCTCAATTTAACGGGCGGTTATTCCGAAACAACCATTACAAAGAACGGAATCAATTATACTACACCTGTAAAACACCTTCCCCTTGACACCCGCCTTTCAAGTTTTAACATTGAAAAAATAGGACTTTATGCGGCAAACTGTGTGCAACAGCCAAGTAATACTCCTGTAGTATCAGCCTTTGATAATTTAAAAGTTTACGGCAGAAGTTCTGTTTCGGGGAAACTTAAAAACCTTGCAGATGCCATAAGAGAAAAGACTGGCAATGACAAATATCTTTCTATTTCCGAAATGACAAGGGAAGTAAAAGATATAATACCTGCAGAGTGGTATATGGAAGATAAAATTACAAATGCAGTAAACGATAAAGTTGAAACGTTAAGAAGTTATTTCTTTAGTAACAGCAGTATTGAAACTGCAAAATTCGGTAATTTAAAAACTATAAATTACGGGGCGTTTTCAAGTTGTTATTCCCTGACTACAGTCCAACTGCCCGCTGTTACTCTTATAAATATGGAGGCATTTGCAAACTGTACAGAATTGTCAGCGGTGGTAATAGGGACAAAAAATTGTGTATTGGGGGACTGGGCAGCATTTGTAAGCACAAAAATAAGAGATAACAAAGGTTACATATATGTTCCTGATGATGCAGTTGAAACATATAAAACTGCCACAAACTGGAGCGTATTTGCGGATAATATAAGACCGCTTTCTGAATGGGAGGGATAATATGGTAGTAGAAGAATTTTTAAATGACAATAAACTTGTAAGACATTACTCTGACTCGGGAATGATGCTATTGCAAAAGGAAACAGGACATCTTTATATTGATGCAATTGATGTAGTACCCTGTAAATATTCGTATGTTGAAACAGACAAGTTAATTGAAAAGCATTAAAAACAAAAACCTCTCAAAAAATTTTGAGAGGTTTTTTATGAATTGCCTTTGGCATGAATTGGCTTACGCCATGAATTCTCGCTAACGCTTCCGTGAATTGAAATTCTTTGAATTTCATTTTGGTTGAAAACCGTGTGCGGTTTTCTTCCATAATGCACGAAGTGTAATTAATGAGACGTATGTCTCAATTCATGAAAACTCTGTTTTCAATTCATGACAACACAGTTGTCATTTCATTATAGTTTAAGACATTTAACTAAAATTGTGCAGGTTTCTGCTCTTGTTACATTTTTGTCGGGCAGGAATGTGCCGTCTTCGTAGCCGGTAATAATTCCGTTTTTAACTGCGGAAGAAACGTAACCGTATGCCCAGGCAGGAATTGTTGCTTCGTCATTGAAATCAAGTTTGTCCTGAACTTGTTCATATTTAAACGCAACCATTGCAATTTTTGCAAGTTCTTTTCTTGACACGGGCTGAGTTGGTTTATATGTACCGTCGTCATAACCGTTTAAAATTCCAAGATTAACCGCTGTCTGCACATAACCTTTTGCCCAGTCTGCAATATCGTCTTTGTCCGTAAAGGTCAAATCAATTGTATCTGCGGGTTTTGCATCAAGAGCACATACAATAAGTTTTGCAATTTCCTGTCTTGTAATCTGGTTGTCGGGTTTAACCGTTCCGTCTTCGTAACCGGAAACAATACCTTTGTTGATTAGTTTAATAACATAATCTCTTGCCCAGTGGTTCTGAATATCGGCATATTTTACAGGCGTCTGTGGTGCGGGAGTAACAGGTGTTGTTACTTCAGGTGTTGTGGTTGTGCCTGAACTTGAACTGTCTCCTGCAGAAAACTGCCTGTTGTAACTTAATTTAAATTCTGACATCTCACTTGAAATACCGTATTTTTTTGCTACAACATAGAATGTAACATTACCTGTAAGTTTGATTGTACCGTTTTGTTTTTTTGTGGGCTCATCATCCTTTGAGGTTGAATAGTAAATATCTGCATCTTCTGTTGTTGTTGCAAATTTTGCATAATCACCTGCTATAAAATAATTCTTTTTGGGTGATTTTTTTGTAGGTGCTTCGGGAACTTCGATTTCCAGATTGTTAAGTTGTACCGAAAGGGGTTCCCCTGCTTCATTTAAAAATAAAGTTTCGTCAGCATCAAAGGAAATTGTTTTGTTTTCGTCAACTGTTTTCAATGTTTCAAATTCCAAAGTTGCGATTTTGTAGTTGTTATCGTTATTGTTTTCCGTAAGCACCGCACCGTTTATAAATGCAGAATATGTGGCGGTACCTGCTTCGTTGTCTATAACTTTAAGACCGTCAATGCTTCCGCTTACGCTTGAATATACATTATCCAGTTTAAAATATGTGTTGTCAAAATTTACTTTGAACTGGTATGAATAAATGGGATAACTGTCGGCATTTGTGAAAAGTATAACTTTGAAAGTTTCCCCGGGAACAATTTTTTCACTTAATGTTCTTACCATAAGACCTATTGCCATATCGTCGGCATAAGTAACGGTAATCACAGAAAGAGAAAGTACAAGCACTAAAAGAATACTTATTATTTTTTTCATCTGTATCACCCCTCCTTATTGTCCGTAAACGGCTGTCCAGCCCGATACCATTAAATTGATATCGCGTTTGTTTATGTTTCCGTCTTTGTTTAAATCATAAAGCGTGTCGGTACTTTCTGCCGAAACTGCAGTACAAATCTGGTGGAAATCGTAAATGTCAATTACTGTATCACCGTTTATGTCACCCGGTATAAGTTTCTTTGAAAATTCCGGCTCTGTGTTTTCACTGTCGATTACCACGTCGTCAAAAGCGGGAACAAGGTAACCGTTTGCAGTAACCAAAACCTTGTATGTACCTTCAGCCAAGGGCGCTTCTGTTGTTACCTTAATTGTTTTGCCCTCGTTTTTAAGTGTTAGTGTTGCAGGGATTGGGTCAGGAATCGGGTCCGGCTCTGTAACCTGCAACTGATATGCAACTGTAATATCTGTTGTGTTTGAGATTGCATTGTCAAATGTAAGTTTTGCGTTAATTACTTCGTTTTGTAATGTAAGTGCAATCGGCTCACCTATTTCGGGAACTATGTCAAGAGCGGGTTCGCTGTTGTCTTTTAAAGTAATTGATGATACTGAAATGTTAACCGTTTTTGGTGAAACTGCAAGGTCGTCCTCTGTAACAGTTAATGGAATTTCAATTGCTACTGCTTCTGTTGTAGGAGTTTCTACAGTATATGGTACTGTGTAATTAATTACGTTGTCTTCCTCGACGCCTGTAATACCTGTAACTTCTACAAGGTCTGAGTCAATGCCTATTACAAGATTTTCCACAGTTGCAAGAGTTGATGCAAGGTTGTCAATTGTAACTGTAAGTACTACGCCCTCGTCACCTACTGTAACATCTGCATCATTAAGCGTTAATGTTACTGTGTTCTGGGGTGTGGGGAGCGGCTCGTCCTCTGCCAGTGCAGTAAAGCAAATTAAAGCAGTCAGGCAAAGAATAATTGCT
>JAFQVC010000046.1 GCA_017408205.1 Clostridia bacterium
AGTACCGTCGGGAAGTATTTCCTTTAACAACGTTCACTTTGAATACATAAAAGGAAAAGAAGTTTTAAAGGATATCAGTTTCCGGATAGAATCGGGAGAAACGGTAGGTATTTTAGGGGGTACGGGCTCTTCCAAAACCTCTTTGGTACAACTTATTCCACGCCTTTACGATGCAACAAAGGGCGAAATATCTGTAGGGGGCAAAAACGTAAAGGACTATAAAATAGATGCTTTACGTCAAAGCGTGGCTATGGTTTTGCAAAACAACGTCCTTTTCTCGGGAACTATTATGGAGAATCTTCGCTGGGGTAATCCCGATGCAGACGAAGAACAAATAATAAGTGCGTGTAAAGATGCTCAGGCACACGATTTCATTTCCTCTTTTCCCGAGGGATACAACACCATGCTCGGTCAGGGCGGTGTAAACCTTTCAGGCGGACAGAAGCAACGTCTATGTATTGCCAGAGCGTTACTAAAAAAGCCAAAAATTATTATTCTTGATGACAGTACCTCTGCAGTAGATACTGCCACAGACAAAAAAATACGTACGGCATTAAACAAATCACTGAAAGACACAACTACAATTATTATTGCACAGCGTATTTCTTCCGTTATAGACGCAGATAAAATAATTGTAATGGATAACGGAAAAGTTGACCAGATAGGCACACACGAAGAACTACTCTTGTCAAACGAAATTTATAAAGAAGTGTATGAATCCCAGCAGAAAGGAGCAGATGAAAATGGCGAGGCATAATATGCAACCCGTAAGAAAGCCCAAAAATGCCAAGGCAACAATCGGCAGAATTCTTAATTATATGAAACAGTACCGCCTTGCGGTTGCACTTGTTGTTATGCTGGTACTTGTAAGTTCTGCCACCTCTATTGCAGGAACATACTTTTTAAAACCTTTGATTAACAACTACATTGTGCCTTTTATCGGTCAGAAAAATCCCGACTTGTCAGGGCTTATACAGGGCGTAACCGCAATGGCTGTTGTTTACGCAATCGGTGCATTGTCTGCATACACCTACAGCAGAATTATGATTTCTGTTTCAACAGGAACACTTTTAAATCTTCGTAAAGATTTATTCAATCATCTGCAGACCCTGCCAATTAAGTATTTTGACTCCCACACTCACGGAGAATTAATGAGCAGATTTACAAATGATATTGACGCCATAAGGGAAATGCTTTCCAACACCTTAACACACCTTATTTCCTCGGGAGTAACTGTAATAGGTGTATTTGGTGCAATGTTGATATTAAACCCCGTACTGACTATCATTGTAATTCTCATGCTTGTGCTGATTTCACAGATAATAAAAGTTGTGGGCTCAAAAAGCGGAATGTTTTTCAGACGTCAGCAACAGGCGGTGGGCAGAGTAAACGGCTACATTGAAGAAATGATTGAGGGACAAAAGGTGGTAAAAGTATTCTGCCACGAAGACAAAGCAAAGGCAGAATTTGACCAACTTAACGATGAACTGCAAAAAGCCGCATACGGCGCACACTCTTTTGCAAACGTGCTTATGCCCATTATGGGTAACCTTTCCTACGTTCACTATGCGCGTACCGCCATTGTCGGTTCAATTCTGACAATATATACGGGCTTTGACATCGGCTCGTTGGCATCATTTTTGCAATACACACGTTCCTTCTCACAACCCATTACACAGATGTCACAGCAATTCAATTCAATTCTGTCAGCCCTTGCAGGTGCAGAAAGAATTTTTGAAGTTTTAGACCAGAATCCTGAAACAGACAACGGTTATGTAACTTTAGTAAATGCCAAATACGAAAATGGTGAACTTAAAGAATGTGAAAACCGCACAGGAGTATGGGCATGGAAACACCCCCACCACGACGGAACTTTAACTTACAAAGAAGTTAAAGGTGAAGTTACTTTTGACGATGTGGTTTTCGGCTACGAGGAAAACAAAACGGTATTAAAAGGTATATCTTTGTATGCTAATCCGGGACAGAGAATTGCCTTCGTCGGTTCAACGGGTGCAGGCAAAACCACTATCACAAACTTAATTAACAGATTTTATGACGTTCCCGACGGCAAGATAAGATATGACGGAATTAATATAAATAAAATTAAAAAGGCAGACCTGAGACGTTCTCTTTCAATGGTACTTCAGGACACGCATTTGTTTACGGGAACAGTAATGGACAATATAAGATACGGTAATTTAAACGCCACAGACAGTCAGGTTATTGAGGCGGCAAAACTTGCCAACGCCCACTCTTTTATAGAACTGTTAAAAGACGGTTATGACACAGTAATAACAGGTGACGGACTTAACTTAAGTCAGGGACAACGCCAACTTTTAGCGATAGCACGTGCGGCAGTTGCAGACCCGCCCGTATTAATTCTTGACGAGGCAACAAGTTCCATTGACACAAGAACAGAGCGTCTTATCGAAAAAGGTATGAACCGCCTTATGGAAGGCAGAACGGTATTTGTTATCGCTCACCGTCTTTCTACTGTGCGAAATTCCAACGCCATTATGGTGCTTGAACACGGTGAAATTATTGAACGCGGCGACCACGACGAACTTCTTGCACAAAAAGGCAAATACTACCAATTATACACAGGTATGTTTGAATTAGAATAAAAAAAGGGGCTTTTCGGCGCCTTCGCATAGGGATAAATCGTCTTAAAACACCATTTTTAGCGCATAACTTCACAAAAAACACAAGATATCCGTCAGGATTATCTCGCATTTTTTGCTTGTTCTGCATCAAAAAATGGATAGTTTTAAGATGCGAAGCAGTTTTGGGATAGAAATTTTTCGTTAAGATAAAGAACAAAAATCCGGTAATACTGTCGTATTTCCGGATTTTTTTATGCAATATTAGCGGAAAAGGTCATTCCAAAACCGATTCCTCCCTATGTGAAGACGCCGTTCAGCCCTTTTTATTCAACTAATGTTGCAAATTCTCTTTCTATTCTGTCGGGGTCTAACTCTTTAATATGCAAAGCAGAGTGCAGTGCAACAACCATTCCCTGAGGCAACGTGATGGTAACTGTTGTGCCAATATTTACTTTGCTCTTTATTTCTACCCTTCCGTTCATAAGGTCCACAAATTCTTTTACTATTGCCATACCAAGACCACAACCCTGAGCAACTGCTTTACCGTTTTTCGCTCTGTAGTTACATTGGAAAATCTTGTCCGTTTCGCCTTTCGGTATTCCTATTCCGTTATCGGTAACCTTTAAAACAAGATTGTCCTCAATAACATCCAAATCAAGAACAATTATCTTATCTTCGCCTGTGTTATATTTAATACCGTTTGTTATAAGATTGTTAAGCACCCTTGTCAACTTTTCATAATCGCAGGAAAACACAGTATTTCCGCAAGAAATATTTGTTTTTAAAGTTACGTTACAACTGTCAACAAACGGCTTTACGGATGAGATATACATTGTAATATATTCTTCCACACCGCAGGCGGAATAGTTTACTGTTGCAAGGTTGTTTCTGCAGTTTATTATATCGTAAAAATTTGAAGCAAGAAGATTTATGGAATTACAACTTCTTTGTATTACACCGCAAAAACGTCCTATTGCCTCTTTGTCAACAGTTTCTTCTTTTGCCGCAGTTTCAATCATTGACGCAGAAACTTTTATGTTTGCAACAGGTTGCTTTATATCGTGAATAATTTTGCTTAATTCTTCAAAGTTCATTCAAATCCCCCTATTTTCTGAATTGATTGATTATTTCGATATTGTTTAACAATAATTCTTTTTCGTCAGATGTAAAATCTTCCGTAAGTTCCATAACCCTCTTGACAAAATGATTGCTTCCTGCTTTGGAATTCAAATCCCCGAAAAGCAAACTGTCTGTTGATATTTCCAGAACATTTGCAATCTTCACCAACGTCTCAAGAGAGGGAATACCCTTTGCTCTTTCTATCTGCCCTATAAAAGTGGTTGAAACATCAAGTTTCTCTGCCAACTGCTCTAAAGTATATTTTTTCTCTTTTCTTTGTTTTCGTATATTGTTTCCTAATAATTCGTAGTTCAAAACATTAACACCTACCTTTATTTTAGTGTATCATTTCGCAACTGTCAATAACAGTATTTACAACTTTAAAACATTAACTGTAATCTCAAATAAAATATATTGAAATAATTAATATTTTTTGTTATAATAACAATGGAGGGATAATTATGAAAAAACTATCAACACTTATTATAACTGTGATTTTTGCATTTAACTGTGTTGCTTTTGCCACCCAGTTAAACACAGAAGTTGTAAACAAGACTGACTCTTCTTTTACTCTTGAGTTAACGCTTGCGGAAGAGATTGCACCAAGTATAAAGGTAAACGGGGAAGTTATGAAATACGACCCTGCTCCCTTTACCAAAGACGACAGAATGTATGTGCCCGTAAGACAGATTCTTGAACAAAACGGTTACTACGTTAACTACGACGATAAAACCGCTACAGTTTCTGCAATCAACACTTCGAACAATCACTATATTGTTATGCAGATAGGCAACAAAACCTATTCTTCGGGAGACAAAACTTACGAGTTTGATGTTGCACCCATAGTAATAGAGGGAAGAACATTTGTTCCCGTAAGAATTATGTATGAAATGATGGGATGCAAAGTAGATTACGACGAAGCAACAAACACCGCAATAATTACAAAATAAGGTGATGATGATAAATGTCAGTGGGCTTAGTTGACGAATACAACCAGAGTTTACGTGTTAAATCTGTTAACTGTACAGTTGAAGTAACAGAAGATTTTGGCGTTTTCACATTAAAACAACAGTTTTTAAATGACACGGACACAGTTGCGGATGCAAGTTACATATTCCCCATATCAGACTGCGAAATAATTGTTGACTTCAAGGTATATATAGGCAAAGAAGCCATTATATCTCACCTTACGGAAAAACGCGATACCGACTCATTCGAACAGTATTCTTTTTCCAACGCCAACGATTTTTCAAGTTTCAAAGTGCATATAGGAAAACTTGCCCCGGGAAGATTAATAGAAACGGAACTAAAATACATTAAGCATACGGAAAACAAGGACGGATATTGTAAAGTAACAATACCCACGGTTGTTGTGCCCAATTTCGGTATGGAAAGCACCCAATATTCCTTCGGCGATTTTTCAAATCCCCCCGATTATTCTACCGCCCTTGATTTTACATATTACGGAAGCAATATTGTAAAGGCATACTCAAACACACATAACTTAAAATTCAATGTGTCGGAAAGTGTGGTTACAGCGACACTTTCTGACAACACATCCTCTAATTATTCTGTTGAAATTATCATAGAAAAAGCACAGACAAACACCCCTGCAATATACAGGTACAACAATCTTATCTACTGTACCGTAAAACCGCAGACAGACCTTTATGTAAGACACGGAAAAAGGTACCTTTTTATGCTGAACACAGGGGACAAGCATAAAACAGAAATCAAAACCGCCGTTATTGCCTGCTTAAAAGCAATGGGCAAAAACGACACCTTTAACCTTATGATGTTAAACAGACAAAATTCTGTTTTTTCTGACGGTTATGTTCACGCCACAGACGAGCAGGTTTACGCGGTGTCAAATTGGTTTGATTCTTACGAATTAGGAGATACGGTAGAACTGTTTTCCGACCTTATTTCTTCATATAAGCACAGCGGAAACACCGTTGCCATGCTTATAACAGACGAAAAAACATCGCAAAATCAGGATATTTTAAGATATATTGAAAATCACAAAAGCAATACTTATTACACTCTTGAGATTGACAACAAAGACGATATGGGCTTTTTAAAAGCACTTGCCGAAAACACGGGCGGAAAATACAGATATATTTCCCCCAAAAACAAAGTGGCAAAAGAGATAATCGGGGCTTTCAACGTGGTGTCCGCCCCCTGCATAACAGATGCCTCCGTAACCTTTGACAACACAGTAAACAGCGTGGCAACAACGGGCATTAAAAAAATACACTATGGCGATACAATTACCGCCATTGCCGAAATATATGACGCAATACCCGAAACAATGTATATAGACGGTAAATTTGCAGGCGGTAAAATAAATTTTGAAATTGACCTTACAAAATATAAAAAAGGCGGAAGTTCCCTGCGATATCTGTTTGCAAAAAACACCATTGATAACCTTAACCACAAACTTGCAAACAGTACCGTGCCTGAAGGCAGAACCATAACAAACAAAATTATAGAGATTTCCAGAAAATACAGTATTTATAACAATTATATGGATATGCTTCTTATGAATTCCAACGGTAAATACTACGACTGTGTGTCAATAATACGCCCTAAAGCACTGCCTTACGACTGGTACTTGTCAACTCTGGAATCGTATAATCTCCGCAACAATCCCAACGATATTGACAATCAGTATATAAAACTTATAAAACGCCAGCGTTGTGACGGAAGTTTCCACCCGTCACATACCCCCGAAAATTCCCGCACAAAGGAAAGTATAGCCATTTATACCGCCCGCGTTGTAACAGAAATAATGACAAATTACCCCAACCCGTCACTGTTTATATGGAACTTACGTAAAGCCGTGGAGTTTTTAATGGATTATATAGAGAACAGCGACAGCGCAACAGTCCCGCAAAAAATTACCGATGCTCTTCTTAACTGGCACAAAACACTTAAAAGCAATGATGAAATTAGCCAAAAAATAGAAGCCATTGCCTATATGTATGGTAATAATCAATAAATTTTTAAAAAACACTTGTAAATTTCATAATTTTGGTATAAAATATATGATAGTTAAAAAAATATCAATTTATTTTTAGGAGGAAAACACAATGTCAGTAAATGTAGGTATTAACGGTTTTGGCCGTATCGGTCGTCTTGTTTTCAGAGCAGCGATTGAAAGAGGTAACGTTGAAATAAAAGCAATCAACGACCCATTTATCGACCCTGATTACATGGTTTATATGTTATCTTATGATACAGTACACGGCAGATTTAACGGCACAGTTGAAGCAAAAGAAAATGCTATCGTTGTAAACGGTAAAGAAATCAAAGTTTATGCTGAAATGGATGCTAATAACATTCCTTGGGCAGAAGCAGGCGCAGATTACATCGTTGAATCAACAGGTGTTTACACAACAATGGATAAAGCAAAAGCACACTTCACAGGCGGTGCAAAGAAAGTTGTTATTTCTGCTCCTTCAAAAGATGCTCCAATGTTCGTTATGGGCGTTAACAACAAAGAATATAAAGCAGATATGGATATCGTATCAAACGCTTCTTGCACAACAAACTGTCTTGCACCTTTAGCAAAAGTTATTAACGATAACTTTGGTATCGTTGAAGGTCTTATGACAACAGTTCACGCTACAACTGCTACACAGAAAACAGTTGACGGTCCTTCAAAGAAAGACTGGAGAGGCGGACGTGGCGCTGCATTCAATATCATTCCTTCATCAACAGGTGCTGCAAAAGCAGTTGGTAAAGTTATTCCTCAGTTGAACGGTAAATTAACAGGTATGGCATTCCGCGTACCTACAGCTGACGTTTCAGTTGTTGACTTGACTTGCCGTTTGGAAAAAGGTGCAACATACGATGAAATCAAAGCCGCTGTTAAAGCAGCTGCTGACGGTGAAATGAAAGGTATCCTTGGCTACACAGAAGACGCTGTTGTTTCAAGCGATTTCATTCACGAATCAAGAACATCTGTATTTGATGCAGGTGCTGGTATCAGCTTAAATGACAACTTCGTTAAATTAGTTGCTTGGTACGATAACGAATGGGGTTATTCAAACAAAGTTCTTGACTTGATTACACATATGTATTCAGTTGACAACAAATAATCAAACCTATAAATAAGCCGTGAGCAATGCTCACGGCTTTCTTTTATATATACGATTAAATTCTCTGAATTTGTTTTTATCTATATTTTGCAACTGTTCCTTTGTAATTCGAAATTCCCAGTTACCCTCTGCACGTCCGGGGGTGTTGAGACGTGTGTCGGAGCCGTAGCCAAGTAAGTCCTGAATTGGCAGTATTACCGTGTCAGCGTGGCTTCTCCATAATGTGCGAAGAACGTAGTCAAAACCCTCTTCAAAGTTGTCTCCGAAAAATCCGCAGTAGTTAAGCATATCCTTCTTCCTGCCTGCTTCAAGTTCCCACAAGTAACCAAGAAGTGTGTTGTTGTCGTGAGTTCCTGTGTATGCAATACAGTTTTTCGGATAGTTGTGAGGCATATTTGTACTGTCCGAGCCGTCTAAAAAGCCGAATTGGAATACCCGCATACCGGGAAAACCGCTTTCCCTTACTAAGGCATTTACTTCCTCTGTTATGTCCCCTAAATCTTCTGCTATAATCATACTGTCCCCTGCATTTTGCTTAATAACTTCTATAAGTTCCATTCCGGGACCTTTCTCCCATCGTCCGTTTCTTGCAGTTGTTTCGTTACCGTCAACTGACCAGTATGCCTCAATACCCCTGAAATGGTCTATCCTTATTCCGTCAAATATTTTTGACATGGCAGAAATTCGTCTGCCCCACCAACTGTAACCGTCTTTTTTCATCTCTTCCCAGTTATATAGGGGATTGCCCCATAACTGCCCGTCGGCGCAGAAATAATCCGGCGGTACTCCTGCTACCTTTAAAGGTCTGCCATCACCGTCAAGACAGAACAGTTTCTGATTACTCCACACATCTGCGCTGTCTAACGATACGTATATAGGCACATCACCTATTATCTTTATCCCGTTTTTGTTGGCGTAGTCTTTTATTTCCGCCCACTGGGTAAAAAACTCGTACTGAATAAACTGCCACATAAACAGTATCTCGGGGTTTATTTCATCATTGTCCCATTGTTGCCAGGGCTTTTGTCCGTTTGCCTCTTTTTTCGCCATAAACATACAAAATGAGGATATTTCTGTGTTTTCGTCAACGAATTTTTTCACTTGTTCTATGTAGTTACATTTTTTTGATGCCTCAAATAATAAGGGCAAACGTTCTTCATAAAGCCGAGCATATTCACAACTGTAAGGTGTGTTCTGATAACTGTTTTTTAATTGCTCA
>JAFQVC010000047.1 GCA_017408205.1 Clostridia bacterium
CGGTTCGCACAGCTATAGTGGCGGCACTTGCACAAAGTGCGGAGCGAAAGATCCTAATAATCCGGTGTATAAAGTTATGACCGGTAGTCTTCCTACTCCCGGTTTAAACTTTTCGGTTTTGGATTATAGCACGAGTGTTTCCGGTAATACGGTTTACGTTACGATGAAGGTTAGGCGTAAGAATAGTGGTGCTAAATACTTGAGCGTGGAAATTTATACGCAATCTTTTGAAAAACTTTGTAGCAAATATGTTACAGTACCGACCGGCGACGCATGGACAGATTGTACTATGTCAGTTACGTTTGAGGGCGGATATATTCCCGGGTATAATTCGTATTATATTTTCTTTTCGGGGTGATTTTTAATAGAATGAAATTCGGAGAAGCAACAGTTGAATTGCCGACCGGTTCTCGATAATAAGTAATAAGGTCTGCACATACCGAGATTCGGTGTGTGCAGACCATTTTGCTAAGACACCACTGCGCCTTAGAGTGCAGTGGTGTGCGTTTTTTTTTATTATGAAAAGCTTACTTTCCCGTCAGAACATGTAACAGCTCTTGCAGGAACGTCTTTTTTCCAAGAATTTAATTTTTCAATTGATTCCCACTGAGCAACGGTGCCGCCAAAATTAATTATTCTTAGTTTTGCGCACCCCTCAAATGTGTGAAGTCCGAGAGTGGTAATGCTGTCGGGAAGAGAGATACTTATAAGGTTTGTGCAACCAAAAAAGGTTTCGTTGGAGATGTTTGTAACAGTGTCGGGGATGGAAATATTGGTCAAACTTGTACAGCCATAAAAGACGCCGTCTCCAATAACGGAAACAGTAGCGGGAATGGTGATATCAATCAAGCTTGTGCAATTATAAAAAGCATAACTTTCGATCGACGTAACGCCGTCCGGTATCGTAACGTTAATCAAATTTTGGCAATCATAAAACACTCTGTTTTCAATAACTGTAACACCTTTGGGGATGGTGATGTGTGTTAAACTTGTGCAACAATCGAATGCGCCGGCGGCAATCCGGGTTACGGTGGATGGAATAGTGTATGTTGTGGCGGTTATTCCGGCTGGATAACTCACTAATGTTGTTTTGTTTTTGTTGAACAAAATGCCGCTTTCGGAAGAGAAGTGTTGGTTGTTTTTATCGACAGTTATATTGGTTAAATTTGTGCAAGTTTGAAACGGAAGAATTCCGATTTCGGTAACATCTTTTGGGATAGTGATATTAGTTAAATTTGTGCACTTCCCAAAAGCTATATTCCCGATTTTGGTTACACTATCGGGAATGTTGATGTCGGTCAGGTTTGTGCAACCGTAAAAGGCTATATCCCCGATTTCGGTTACACTGTCGGGAAGTTTGATGCCTGTCAGGTTGGTGCAATCGTAAAAGGCACTTTCGCCTATCGTTGTTACACCATCCGGAACAGTAATGGTTGTCAAGTTTTTGCATAAAGCAAATGCGCGGTCGTCAATTATTGTAATTCCTGAAGAAATGACGATTTCGGTGATGTTATTACAGCCATAAAATGCATCTTTGGTGATTTTAGAAACTTTTCTTCCGTTATAAGTAGAAGGTATAACGATTTTTTCACAGGTGCCGGCAGATCCCTTGGAAACACAGTATGTGCCGTTGTCTAATAAAATGTATTTTAAGCCTTCTGTCGGTGGAGCTTGTGTTTCTGGAGTTTGAGTCTCGGGGACTTCGATTTTTGGAGATTCGGTTTCGGGGGACTGTTGACAACCAATGGTCAATAATAGAGTAATAAATATACAAAAAAATGTTATAAATTGTTTCATAGCAGCTTCCTCCAAAAAATTTAATAAGCACTTTATAAATTATACCATACTGTGTATTTAAAGTCAATGTTTTCCGACTTGACACGAGCTTATGTAAATGTGTTGAATATTGTTTTCTGATGGATGGTTTGTATATAATTGTGGTTGGTGTGTGTTGATGGTTTGTGCAAAACGTAGAAATTTTTGCATAAAAATAAACGTTCTTGACAATTATATACTGTGGTGGTATAATCTATTGTATCTACGTGTGCATAGGTATATTTATGCCCATTCGCAAGTGGAAAAATTGAAGAAGGAGGAAGAATATGCCAACCTTTAACCAGTTAGTAAAGCAGGGCAGATCCGAAAAGGTGTACAAGTCCAAGGCGCCCGTTCTTCAGAAGGGTTTCAAGACCATTAAGAACGCTCCCACAGACCTCAGTGCTCCTCAGAAGCGCGGTGTTTGCACCAAAGTTTCTACAACAAGCCCTAAGAAACCTAACTCAGCTCTTCGTAAGATCGCGAGAGTTCGTTTGACAAACGGCCTTGAGGCTACAACTTACATTCCCGGTATCGGTCACAACCTTCAGGAACACTCAGTTGTACTCATCAGAGGCGGAAGGGTTAGAGACCTCCCCGGTGTGCGTTATCACATCATCAGAGGAAGCTTGGATGCTCAGGGTGTTGCAAACCGCAAGCAGAGCCGTTCCAAGTACGGTGCAAAGAGACCTAAGTAAGGCTCTGTACCAAAATTTTTAAAAGGTAACACATGAATATCGTCATTGCGATTATCCGAATGACCGGTACTTATTTATATAAATATTTAACCGCCTCGGAAAATGCATGTACGAAGTTATTCTTCGAGTACCTATGAATTCATTAATATTTATGAAGGAGGGAAGATCCGTGCCAAGAAGAGGTAAAATTGCTAAGAGAGATGTATTGCCCGATCCTTTGTACAACTCAAAGTTGGTTACAAAGCTTATCAACAACATTATGTTGGACTGTAAGAAGGGTGTTGCTCAGAAGATCGTTTACGAGGCTTTCGCAGCTGTAGAAGCTAAGACAGGTAAGCCCGCACTCGAACAGTTCAACGCTGCCATGGAAAACGTTATGCCTGTACTTGAAGTAAAGGCTCGCCGTGTAGGTGGTTCAACATATCAGGTTCCTATGGAAGTTAGAGCAGAAAGAAGACAGACACTCGGCCTTCGTTGGTTGACAGCATTCTCAAGAACTCGTGGCGAGAAGACAATGGCTGAAAGACTCGCAAACGAAATTATGGATGCAATCAACAGCACAGGCGGTGCTTTCAAGAAGAAAGAAGAAACACACAGAATGGCTGAAGCTAATAAGGCTTTTGCACATTACAGATATTAATGCCGCATAAAATATAAGGAGATATTATAATGCCAAGAGAATATACACTTGAAAAAACACGTAATATAGGCATTATGGCACATATCGACGCCGGTAAGACAACCACCACTGAG
>JAFQVC010000048.1 GCA_017408205.1 Clostridia bacterium
AGGAAGTTGCAGTTTCAGAATACAAAATAGTTGATAGCAATAATAAAGAAATCGTTAAAACTAAAGTTTCTGCAGAAGATGGAGATAAAGGAACTGTTAGTGCCGGCAAAGTATTAGTTAACCTTTCCCTGAATGATGCAAAGCTCAAATCAGGCGAAGAATACACAATCGTAATTGAAAAAATGTATGGTCTTTCGAAAGCTGATGCACCACTGCACATAACAGGAAGATGGGATTGCAAATTTGTCAAATAAATAGTGTCATCTAAAACATTCGGCTTTTCCAACGAAAATACCACCCAAAAGGGTGGTATTTTTCTGGAATTTATTATTCTGTTTTCTCTATTGTTGATTAAACGTCAATGACTTCCGGTTCTGTAGCAAATTCTGCTTTAACAGGTTTTAAACTGTGATATGCATTAATAAGTGTTGTTTCCATATAGGGAATAACCCATATCAGCGCAATGCCAAAAGTAACATATCCTAAAAGTATCCAACCGATAAATGATAATGATAATACAAACAGTTCCGCTTTGTGTCCTTTTGTCATTTCTTTTGATTCTTTAATGCACTCAAGTGCCGGTTTTCCTTTGTTCTCGGCAAGAATATTCATAGCCATTGAATATGAAATGGATTTTACAATACCAGGAATAATAAAAAGTAGTGACCACAGATATATGAAAATGCTTGTGAAAAACTGCACCTTAAATGCTGACCAGAAATCATCAAATCCGCAAATTGCATCACTGATGTCTATTTTTTTATTTAGGGAAACATTTAGATAAGCGCGTATGAGACTTAATCCAAATGCAGGGGCCACAATAATTGCAAAAACTATTTTTCCGTATGGGATTAGTGATAAAAGAAAAAGTGCAACTACTGAAAGAAAACTAATAACAAGATAAATGCAAAAAATAACACCAATCTTTCCCTTAATTTGCTGTTTTGACTTGGATTTTAATTCGGCTCTGTTCATATATACACTCCTCAAAATTTTGTTATATAAACAATATCATATCTGTAAAAAAATGTCAACAACTATCATTTTCCATTAAAAAAGACACCGTCGGGTGTCTTTTTTGCTATTTTGTTTCACTGCAATTGCAGGACTTTTTACTGCATTGTTTTGCATACGGACAACCAACACAATGCTCTCCACGTTTTTTTGCTTTATAGAGATACATTCCTGCACCGCCTGCAATAAGAACAAGAATTATTATTATAATTGCATTTGTCATAATCAAACACTCACTTTAATCTTTTTTGATTTTTCCTCTTTAAGTTTATTGTTTGTATTATTGATAAGGCCAACAACTATCGCTACTATAACTGCAACGATTACAAGTCCTGCCACTGCTGCAGTAACGTTAAGGTCAGCAGGAGAAATTATAAGTGTACCTATTGTGTAAACCAGATATGCAACTGTATAACCAACGCCAAGTTGAAGCCCTATACCGCCCCAAAGCCATTTTGCACTTTTCATTTCTGCATTCATTGCACCTATTGCCGCAAAGCAGGGAGGAGAATACAAGTTAAACATCAGATATGCAAGTGCTGCAACCTTTGTAATTGCAAAAGCGGTTGCAACTTCTGCACCTACACCTTCCATAAGAGCAAGTTCTTCCGTATCAATAAGGTTTTCAAGTCCTACAAAGCAAACTGCAAGTGTACCAACAACGTTTTCTTTTGCGATAAAACCAGTAATTGCTGCTGCGGCAAGTTGCCAGCTTAGTACACCAACAATGGGAACAAGAATGTAAGCAAAAGGTCTTGCGATAGAAGCAAGGATTGAAGAATCCGCAGTTTCTGCAACGGTAAAATTCCAGGTAAATGACTGCATAAGTTGTACTGTCATATTACAAAGCAAAATTATTGTAGCCGCTTTTACTATGTAAGCCCAGCCGCGACTGCACATTGATTTGAAAGCACCCCAGAATGAAGGTACTTTATATTCGGGCAACTCAATAATAAAGTATGATTTTTTTGCTCTGTAACCTGTAATTGCATTTACAAGCAATGCACATAGGAAAATCAGTATAATGCCCGAAAGATACATAACTGTGCTTACCCAACCGGAATCATTAAAGAAAGCACCTGCAAAAAGAGCAATTACGGGAATTTTAGCACCGCATGGCATAAATGGTGCAAGCATTGCTGTTGCACGTCTTTCACGCTCGTTTTTAATGGTACGGCTCGCCATAATACCCGGAACAGCACAACCGATTGTGATTACAAAGGGAATAACAGATTTGCCTGAAAGTCCGACTTTTTTAAAGATAGGGTCAAGAACTACCGCAACCCGTGACATATAACCGCAATCTTCCAACAGAGCAATAAGGAAATACATTACCATAACAAGAGGCAGGAAACCAACTACTGCAATAACACCGCCGATTACACCGTCAACAAAGATTGCTGACAAAAGCGGATTTGCATCTGCAAGTAGTTCACCAATAAAACTCTGGAACATTTCAAGACAAGCAACAAGCCAGTCCGCTATTGGTGTACCAATCCAAACCTGAGAAATCTGGAAAACAAGATACATTACAACTGCAAAAATCGGAATACCAAGCCACTTATTTGTAAGAACAGCGTCGATTTTATCGCCGTCATTCTTATCCTTTGTAAGTATTTTTCTGGTTTCAACATCTTTAACAATACTATTTACAAATTCAAATCGCTTACGGTCAGCAATTTGTACCGCCTGCTTGTCTGTAAGGTCAACATTTTCCTCTGAATAAACCGCCTTCTGATTTGTTCCTACCTGTTTTACTGCAGTTTCGATAACTGCTTTTAAGCCCTTTTTGGAAACTGAAACAGTTTCTACAACGGGGCAGGCAAGTTTTTCGGAAAGTTTTGCAACGTTGATTTTTGTGCCTTTCTTTTCATTAATGTCACTTTTGTTAAGTGCAATAACGACAGGTATGCCAAGTTCTAAAAGCTGAGTTGTGAAAAAAAGACTTCTGCTTAAGTTTGCGGCATCTACAATATTTATAATAACATCGGGGTTTTCTTTCTTAACATAGGAACTTGTGATGCTTTCCTCTGATGTAAAGGGTGACATGGAATAAGCACCGGGCAAATCAACTGCTATCAGTTCGTCCTTTCCCTTGTAGTATTCTTTTTTAATGGGGTGTTCCTTTTTTTCTACGGTAACACCAGCCCAGTTGCCCACTTTTTCGTTACTGCCCGTAAGAGCGTTAAACATTGTGGTTTTACCAGAGTTAGGATTACCTGTTAAGGCAATTCTCATAATAAATTCTCCTTTCGTTTATACGAGTTAGGCGCAACTAACCGTAGTTCAAAAAAAGTACAGTGCACAAAACAAAATTAAATTATTATTGCCTGTGCCAACTGATTGTCTATGCTGTATCTTCCGTCTTTAATTGAAACGGTACATCCGCCTTTTCTGAAAGAAACAACAGTGATTGCTTCACCTGAATAGCAACCAAGGGAGAACAAGAAAGAGTTCAGTTCCTCATCGTCTGTTCTGATTTCTTTAATTATGTATTCTTTTCCTTCTGATGCTTCAAGCAGATTCATAATATACACCTGTTCTTTTTATAATGTTCGGTTAGCGTTAACTAACTCCATAGGTTAGTTTAGCATAACTAACTTATAATGTCAAGTATTATTTTGAAAATTTTTACATTAAGTCGGTTTACAATTATTTTAAAATATGATAATATTTTTTATGGAGGTGCATTAAATGAAAAACCCTTTATTGGTAGCGAGTGTTTCTTTTATGGTTGCCGCATTTTGCGTTATAATGTTTAGCATTAATGTGTCTCTTTTAATTTTGACTTCGTTGTCAGTTATTCTGTCCGTCATTATGATATACGGTATTATAAAGAGAAACAAAGAGTTTATTGTTTCGTGTATTTTTTGTATCGTCTTTTTAGTGACGGGCGGTATATACTGTGGTATTCACCTGTCATACTGTAATACTATGGCGGAAACGGGAAAAATAGAAGTAGAAGGTAAAATTGTTGACGACAATATAGTTCAGGCAAAGCGTATAAACGGTAAAAAAGTTTTAACCAAAATGCGGTTTTATTATTCATACTACGGTGACGAATACTATGAAGCAGGAGACCGCGTTACTGTTAAGGGTGAGTTAAAGCACTATGCCTTACCTGCATATTACGGTGACTTAAATTACAACAATTACGCCAAAGCGAAATACATTTACGGTTACATAACTGATTGTGAGATAACTAAAACAGGACATTTTGCTGATTTATATAAAATCGGATACAAAATGCGGGAGGCAATTATCAACAAAATAGATTTATATTACAAAAACGACGAGGCGGGGTTATTAAAGGCGTTGCTGATTGGTGATAAGACGGGTATTTCACCCGAACTCAGTGTAAGTCTTGCTTATAGCGGGTTATCTCATATTGCAGTAGTATCTGGCTCTCACATAAGTATAATAATATCCCTTGTGGGCTTCTGGTTTTCATTCCTTAAAAAGTACAGTAAAATATATGTGCCGTTAATTTTGATATTTATGGGATTGCTGCTGTGTTTGATAGGCGGTCAGCCATCTGTAATCCGCGCGGTAATAATGGCAGTATATTCTCTGTTTGTTCTTACTTTACTGAAGCGGTATGACATGATGACTGCGTTAATGTTTTCGGGAGCGGTACTTATTGTAATTAACCCTTATTTTGCAGTTGACGCGGGATTTTTACTGTCGTTTTTCGCAACCTTTGCACTTGTTGCAGGGCTTAAAGAAAAGTTTACATATTACAGTCTGGCACTTTTATTTATAACACTTATGCCTTTATGTTTTTACTATTTCAACTATGTATCTTTTGCGATGTTCTTCACAAGCGTTATAATTACGCCGATAGTTACGTTATTATTGCCTCTTGGCTTTTTATCATGTTTATTGCCATTAGTAAGCATTTTGGCAAAGCCGTTGCTTAAATTAACGATACTTATATCTGATGCTTTTGCATTTTTTGATATTTTCAGGGTAAATACTGTTGTTCCGTCAGTTTATGTTATTATTGCGTTATGTCTTGTTCTTTGTGCCACATATTTTGCTGTATTGCGGTACAAAAAGATAACTTTATTTGCTATCATCTTTGCAATTATGTTTTTTGTAGCAGATATATCATTAACAAATTATGACGGGAACACGGTAACGGTATTTGAAAAAGGCGGTGCAGTTATGCACGTCAGCACCTACAACGGTAAAAACATTATTATTTGCACAGATGATTTTGAAAGTTGTCGTAACTACATAAAAAGGAATAATATAAAAACCGTTGACCTGTTATATTTTACAAAATTCCAGAAAGTATTGACAGCAGACGACAATATAGAAATTTCAAAAGTATGTATGCCGAAAGTTGCGGGAGAAAAATGCGAGGGCGATTATGCTTTCAAGTATTATCTGAAAGAAAATACTGTAATTGATGAAGTAGTAATTACACCAGTCAGTTATATGCCTTACAAGACAAAAGTTGACCACAAAAAGGCGGTTACAACCGTGAATTTCGGTAACAAAGTGTTTTTGGTTGCACCGTACAAGGACAATGATTTGAATATTGAAAGTTTGCAAGATATAAAGGCAGACGTGGTGGTATGCGACAACAAAACACAGCCGGACAGTTTATTTATACAAAACTGCGGTGCGAGATTTGTAACAGGGGACTGTTTACAACAAAGTGATAATATGTTATACTTGAATTACAATACAGATATATGCGGTTCTGTTACTTTTACATTTGATAACGGCAATATATCCGCAAGAACGTTAAGGTGATTTTGTGAAACTGACTATTCCACAACTTAAAAGACAAATTCAGAACAATGAAATTTCAAATTTGTACTTGTTTTACGGAGAAGAAAAGTATCTTTTAAACAATTACATTGCAAACATTAAAGACAAAACCGTAAACGGTTTTTTGGAGTTCAATTATTTTGAATATACAGACGAAACTGCAGATTACGAACAGTTTGCAAGTTTTGTGTTGTCGTACCCCCAGATGAGTGACAAAAAAATGGTGGTACTTAAAAACTGCGGTTTTTTGCAAAACTCCGAATACAAGGACTCTTTGACAAAATTATTGTCAGATTTACCTTCTTATGCGGTAGTTGTATTTGCAGAAGACGGTATCGGGAAAGCAAAAAAAGAACTGTTGGCGTTAATAGAACAAAAAGGCGTTGTAACTGAATTTGAAAAGCAGTCGCCTGAAAATTTGCGTGCGTGGGTAAACAGAAAATTTGCTCTTTCCAACAAAAAAATGACAATTGAAGATATGAATTATCTTGTTTCATTATGCGGATGTTCTTTAGACAAACTTGAAATTGAGTGTTCAAAACTTATTGCAGGAACAGAGGAAGAGGTAATTTCGAAAAATCATATTGATGCACTTGTTACTGTGCCGGTAGAATACAAGGTTTTTGCCATGGCAGATTGTCTTTTAAACAAAAATGCAAACGAGGCATATTCTTTGCTTCGCGAGTTTAAAATCAACAAGGAACAACCAACGGAAATTCTTGCAATTATATATTCGTCAATATCAGAGGTTTTAATGTTCAAGACGTTAATGGGTCAGGGGAAAAATCCCGAGTTATACCTTGCTCCCAACAGAAAATGGCTTGCCAAAAAATACAGAGTTCAGGCACCAAAACAAGACGGAAAGAAATTAAGAGAAGTAATGAAAATGTGTTATTCCTACGATGAAAAGATAAAAACTGGTATGATTGACGGTTATACTGCACTTGAAGCGGTAATTGCTTCAATGCTTTAAAGGAGTTGTACATGATTCTATGAGAATTAATGATTTACTTATTCAGGGAACTGAATTGTTAAAACAAAACGGAATAGGTACTTGTGTTTTAGACGCTCAGTTATTGCTTGCACATTATCTTAAAGTAGATAAACTGTTTGTTATTAACAACAGAAAAACAGACCTTGCCGAGTGGGAGGGCTATTTTGATTTGTTGTCAAGGCGTGCAAAACACGAGCCAATGGCGTACATTCTCGGCAAAAAAGAGTTTATGTCTCTTGATTTTTATGTTGACAAAAACGTATTGATTCCCCGTCCTGACACTGAAATTCTGGTAGAATATGCTATTGGCGTTATTAAAAACAAAAGGGTTAATGTTTTAGACATAGGTACTGGAAGCGGTTGTATCGGTATAAGCGTTGTTGCAAACTGCAAACACTGCAAAGTTACGGGAATTGATATTTCAGATAGTACTTTGGAAATTGCACAAAATAATGCCGAAAGCAACAAAGCGGGTAAAAGATTTAAAACAATAAAATGCGATATACTAAATGAGATGCCTGAAGGCAAGTTCAATGTTATATTGTCTAATCCTCCGTACATTCCTCCAAAGGTAATCGAAACTTTAGAAGATGATGTAAAAAAATACGAGCCATATCACGCTTTAAACGGTGGCGACGACGGTCTTGTGTTTTACAGAAAAATATCCGAAACGGGGAAAAAACTTTTAACGGACAAGTATTTTATTGCGCTGGAGGTTGGGCACGACCAGAGTGAGCAAGTTATGGAGATATTAAAAAATGACGGTTATGAAAACATAACCGCCATAAAAGATTTGGCAGGAATCGAGCGTGTTGTTATTGCTCGTTCTTCCAGATTTTAATTATACCCGCTTTATGAAGCGAGGTTAAAATAAGCACAATCATAGGTGCTAAAATCATACCGAATACACCAAATACTTTATAACCCACATAGATACTTATAAGAGTTAAAAGAGGGTGTGTTCCAAGAGAATTGCTTATGATTTTTGGCTCAATAAACTGTCTTATTACGGTTATTATTCCGTACAGCACCAAAATTCCTATGCCGAAACTGAAGTTGCCCATAATCAGTGAGATTATACCCCAGGGAATAAGAACTGCACCTGCACCGAATATGGGTAATATATCAATAAAGGCAATAAGAAGTGCTGCTGTAAAGGCGTAATCTACGCCGAGTATCAAAAGTCCTGTCAACAATTCAACGAAGGTTATTGCCATTATAATAAGCATACCCTTTAAATATTTTTTGAATGCAATTGCTGTATATTTTTTAATAGACAGCAATTTATTTTTTGCATTTTCAGGGAACTGCATCAAAATGAACGATTTAATATTACTGTAATCGTTGGTAATGAAAATTGATGACAGCACCAGAGCGACTATGAAAATCAAAACCGCAGGAATAGATGTTGCAACACTTGTCGCGCTGTTAATTGTAATTTTTGTAAGTGAGGCAATAAGGTTTTTGGCAGCAACGGCAAGTTCTTTTGTGAAATCAACTACATACTGGTAAAATTCAGGGGAAACTGATTTTTGGAAAATCTCCCATTTGTCCGTAAAATAGTAATAAGTGTCTGTTAACGTTGAGGTAATTTGCGGCATGTTCTGAACAAAACTTGTAAGTTCCGAAATAATTCTGTTTACTACAAGAGTGATAATTCCCGAAAGAACAACCACAATCAGCAAAAGAGAAACTGCTGTAGCAAGAAATTTGGGAAATTTCCATTTGTTTTTAAGAAAAGACGAAACGGGGTTTGCAATTGCAGCAAGAACAAAGGCAATAACAAAGGGCAAAAACAAGCTAATTGTTTTCGGAAGTATCAACGTTACCAAAAAATATGCAAGAATTACATACGCAACAATTATAAAAAATTTAATATGTTTTTTTATATCCATATACAATCTGCCTTTACGATAAAAATTTACTCATAAGAGTATGTCCTTTTTCTACAAACTCGCCGTTTTTCGCATCTTCTTCATTATACGCAAGTCCTGATTTTTCTTTTTCGTCACTTCTGTAAATAACAAAAGGAACGGGGTCGTTTGTATGTGTGCCTATTTTAAGAGGTGTAGGATGGTCGGGCAAAACCATGATTGAAAAATCTTCTCCGCTGTTTTTTAAGTACTCATATACAGTTTTAACCACAATACCGTCAATTAATTCAATTGATTTGATTTTGTTGTCTTTTTCAAAATGGTGACCGCATTCGTCAGGTGCTTCCATATGTATATATACAAAGTCGTTAACTTTTAGTGCATCTATTGCCGCCTGTGCTTTTCCGGGGAAGTTTGTGTCTATATTTCCAGTTGCACCTTCAACTTCTATACTGTCCATCTGTGCACAGATGCCGATGCCTTTTACAAGGTCAACTGCAGAAATTACGGCACCTTTTATTCCGTATTTTTCTTTGAAAGATGTAAGGGCGGGTTTCTTGCCCTGTCCCCACATCCAGATTGAGTTTGCAGGGTTCAGTCCTCGTTTTATCCTGTCCTTATTAATTGGATGGTCTTTTAAAAGGTCGTAACTTTTTTTCATAAGGTCAAGGAGAATTTCATTGTCGGGAAGATAATCACCTATTACTTTTCCGGATATATCGTGAGGAGGAGTAAGTTTAAACTGTTTATCAAGCCCGTGCCACAAAAGAAGATGTCTGTACGAAATACCGCCATAAAAACTTCTTATTTCGTCGCCTAAATTTTCCTGGACATATTTCATAAGTTCTCTTGATTCTTTTGTTGTAATCTCGCCCGAACTATAATCCACCATTTTTTTGTCTTTGTAATCTGCTTCGTCCGACAAAGTTACAAGGTTTGTTCTGAATGTGGTGTCATCAGGCAATACTTCAACTCCCATACTTACTGCCTCTAAAGGTGAACGACCTGTGTAATAAAGGTGCGGGTCATACCCCATTACGGAAAGATTTGCCACATCGCTTCCCGGGGGAAGAGCGTCAGGCACTGTTTTTACAAGACCTGTTATCCCGTTTTTGCACAAATAATCTATATTTGGTTTGTTGGCAACCTGTAAAGGGGTTTTATTTCCAAGTTCTTCAACGGGCCAATCTGCCATTCCGTCTCCAAGAATTACAACGTATTTCAAATCACAACATCTCCTTAATTGTTATCTTAATATATTTTAACAAAATAATTTGTTTTTTACAATAGGAAAAGGAAAAAAACTCTAACATTACAAAATTGTTAAAACTATTGCAAATATTAAAGATAAATGATATTATGTTAGCATGAGTATCAATATGATGTTCAAAATAGAAGGAGGTAATTAACCTATGAAAAAGACATTAAAAATCCTTTCACTTGTATTGGTTTTGTGTTTTGCACTAAGTTCTTTTACATACGCAAATACATTTCCTGATGTAAGTGACAATGCTGATTATGCAGAAGCAGTTTCATTATTGTCTGCTCTGAAAATAATCAACGGTTATGAAGACGGTACTTTTGGTCCCGAAAGAGAAGTCACAAGAGCGGAATTTACAACTATGCTTATAAGAGCTCTTGGAAAAAGCGGTCTGGGCAGTAAAGACCCTGCCGGCTTGCCTTTTGCTGACTTGAATGATGCTGCGTGGGCTATCAGCGACATAAGAACTGCTTACGATTTAAAAATTATCAACGGTATGAGTGCAACAGAGTTTGCTCCTAACGCTCAGGTTACTGTTGAACAGGCACTTAAAATGATTGTTTGTGCTCTTGGTTACTATCCGATGGCACTTCAGTCAGTTGGCGGTGACGTAAACGCAATCTGGCCTGCAGGTTACACTAATGTTGCTTCTGATTTAGGTATTGATGTTGGTGTTGTAACAGGTTACAACAAACCCGCAAAGAGAAGCGACATCGCAACTTTTGTTTTCAATTCTTTAGAAGTTGACTTAATGGAAACTAAAGTTTACAACGATTTGGAAAAAATCCAAATATTAAAAGATACTAACTTATTAAACAACAAACTAAAAATTTACTATGGTTATGGTGAATTGATTGCTGATAACAAAAATACAGTTGATGTATCCGGCTCTGTAGCACGTGAAGGCGAAGTAATACTTTACGAAAATGATTTTGCTGCTAACGATGTATTCTATGTTGGTTCAGTTGCAACTGAAGGTCTTGTTGGCAGAAGCGTTAAATATTATTACAAACGCAATAATGACGGTGAAAAAACTCTTGTATATTTGTATGATACAACAAAGAGTTCTTCAGTTGTTAAAATCGACCCCGAAAGCATACACAGTATCACAGGTACATGGGGTACAGGTGTTGAATTAAGTTACTGGGCAAAAGAAACTGACAGAAAAACTACAGATGTTGACATTGCAGAAGACCCGGTTATCTCAATTAACGGCAGAGTAATCGATAACAGTTCTAAAACACCTTCTGAAGTATTTAATATTGATTCAGGAAGCATTGAATTAATCAGCAGTGCTAATAACGGTGAATTCAATAAAATCAATATCGTATCTTACATTACATACGTTGTTGGTTCCGTAAGTACATCTCAGAAAATGGTTATCGATATGTACAAAACTTCAATTCAGGGTAACACAGTAACTCTTGATGCTGATGACGATGACACTACTCTTACTATGACAAGAGCTTCTAACGGTTCATCAGTTTCACTTTCATCTTTGTCTAAATACAATGTAATTTCTGTTAAACAGAGTATCGGAACTAACGGTAAGGGAACAATTGATGTTATTGTTTCAAACGACACTGTAACAGGTAATGTTTCATCTCTTGACTTAGACCTTGATTTAGTTTCTGTTGATGGAAAAGACTACAAATTATCAAAATACGCTAAAACTTATCTTGCATCACAGATAGATACTTTGGCTATAAACGATTCAGTTAAATTCTATCTTGACAAAGACGGCGATATCGCTGCATTTGAAAAGGTTGCATCACTTAATACCACATACGCATTCATTTGCGGTGTTGCAGCTGAAGACGATACTTTAAGATTCAGATTGATTGAACAAAACGGTGCTAAGACAACTGTTACTGCTGCAAGCAAAGGTGTTAAAATTGACGGAACTTCATATACAGATTTTGACATTGCAGAAGGTGTTTTGTTAGGTACAGCAGACAACATTGACGGTAACGAAACAAACGGTTCACAGTTGGTAAGAATTACAAAGAACAATCAGGGTAACATAACAGCAGTTGATACAGTTGCTGTTGGTGACAATGAAACTTCTTCTGATTTGACACTTGTTAAATCAAGTACTTCTTACGAATATAATTCATCAAATAACCAGTTTGTTAACGGTTCAAACAAATTTATGGTTGACTCAAGCACAATCATCTTTGCTGTTCCTTCAACAAGAACAGACTATGATGCATATTCAAAGAAAACTTTAAGTTCATTTAAAGACGGTCAGTCATATTCTAACATTGAAGCATACGACTATACATCCGGCTCGCTTGGTAAAGTTAAATGTATCGTTGTTTATGGTACATCAGGCGGAAGCGCACTTTCTGCAGATTCTCCGATTATCATTACAACCGATAAGAACTTAACAACAAACAGCGAAGGCGAAACAGTTTATAACGTATTCGGTTATATGTTCGGTCAGGATGTATCAAACGATACAACAGAAGACGATGCATTTACAAAGAATACAACTAAATTTGATGACGCAATTGCCGGTGATATCTACAGAGTTGCATTTACAGGCGATGACTTTAACAACTATTCAGAAAAACTGTTGTCAGTAAGCGGTTCTTCAATGACTTCTGCCTTCTACAGAGAAGGTGTTGCAGGCGACACAGATTCAGATTACGTTGTAGCACACGGTTTGTTGCTTGGTGCTGACGGTGACACATTTATGCTTGCTAAAACAAATGACATTGATGATTTGATTAACGAGGACTCATATGATGAGTACACATTTAAAGTAACATCAAGCACAATGTTTGCAGTATATGATGCAAAAGCTCATAAAGACAGCAGAGTTACTCTTGGCGCTGACAATATCTTAATGGCAATGCCTTCATTTGCTGATACAAAAGATTTCATTGTAAAAGATGAAGACGGAAATATCACAAGCACTACAGGTGTTGACGCTTCTGAAATCTTTGTTTACGTTGCTAACAACAAAGTTGTTCTTGTATATCAGATTATAAGATAACAAACAAATAAATAAAAAAGAGAGGTTTTTACCTCTCTTTTTTTATTCTATAATTTCATTGTTGTTGTAGTATAAGAAACATTTTTCAAGATAAATCTTGTTTGCTATGTTTGCAATAGCGGTACGAAGCAGTCCTTTTATTTCGGGGTACTTTGTTTTGTTGTCATCAATCTCATACATTTCCGCTTCCAGCCCAAAAGTTATTTTTAACATATTTTCAAGTTCGTCACAAAAATAATTATATGCACTTTTTGCAGAATACGTTTTCTTTTGGATGTTTAATAACGTGTTTATAAAATCCATAGAAAGTACAAGTTTTGCAGAAGCAATAAAAATAAGATATGCTATCTGCTCTCTGTTGTACTGCTTTTTGACAGGGTTGGGAATAAGCCCTTTTTTAACGTAATTGCTTATCATTGAGGATGTAAGTGTTATTTCCTGAACAGGTGCATATATCTGTGAAATGTATTTTGTAGTCTGTTCAAGGTACAAACCTACGTCAGGAATCTCCTCGAATTTCGGAAGCCGGAAGTTTTTAATTGGCTCTGAAATAGTTTTTAACATTTTTTCATTCATTTTAATCACCATTGTCAGTATATCACGATTAAAAATTGTTGTCAAGTTATTGACAATGCTGACAAATAGTGCTATAATACCTTTTGAACGGTTATTGAAAAACCGATAAAAAGATTTTAATAACGAGGTGTTTAAAATGAGTTTTAAAATTGTAGTTGATTCATCATCAAATATCACGGGTAGTAACTTCGCGGTTGTCCCGCTAAAAATATATTTAGGTGAAAAAGAGTACATTGATAATGAAAAACTTGACGTTGACAAAATGATGCAGGATTTTGCTAACAGTAAAGAAAAATCATCAACATCGTGTCCCAATATTTCGGAGTGGTCAGACGCTTTCTTTGGTGCTGATGAGATTTTTGCGATTACAATTTCAAGTAATTTATCTGCAAGTTATTCCTGCGCGGTAAATGCAAAAGAACAGTATTTATCAACACACAGTGATGCAAAAATATGTATTATTGATTCCCTTTCGGTTGGTCCTGAAATGGAATTAATAGTTCAAAAAATTTTGGAGTTAAAGAACGCAGGAAAAGATTTTTATGAAATCGAAAAAGAAATTAAGGAATATCAGAATAAAACTCATTTATTGTTCTGGTTAAAATCTCTTGACAATCTTGCCCGCAACGGAAGAATTAACGGTACAGTTGCAAAAGTTGTGTCAGCACTTGGAATTGAAATAGTAGGCAAAGCAAGTGATGTCGGCGAATTACAGTTACTTCACAAATGCAGAGGAAGTAAAAAAGCCCTTGTAAAATTAGTTGAAGAACTGAAAAACAGCGGTTTTTCAGGCAAGTGCATAATCACACATTGCAACAATGAGCAGGATTCGTTGAAATTAAAAGAACTGATTTGTGAGAGTTTTCCCGATGCGGATATCACCATCAACGAATGCAGAGGTTTGTGTGCATATTACGCACAAAACGGTGGTGTTGTATTCGCTTTTCAAAGCAATTGACAACTTTACCAATCCGTTATATAATTATTTTGAGGTGGGCAGATGTTAAAATACAATTCCCTTTCAAAAGAATTACAGGAAAGAATTAAAGCGGATTTAAAAGATGAAAAATTAAATACTGATACTGCGGTAAGACGCCGTCCGAACCACGATAAAGGAAATTTGTGGCGTCCTGCCTTTGTTCGTGATGCAGAAAAGATTATGCACAGTCCCTATTACAACAGATATACCGACAAAACTCAGGTGTTTTCATTATACAAAAATGATGATATAACAAGACGTGCCCTCCACGTCCAGTTAGTGTCAAGAATTGCCCGTAACATTGGCAGAATGTTAAAACTTGATTTGGATTTGATAGAGGCAATTGCTTTAGGTCATGACATAGGGCACACACCTTTCGGTCACGCAGGTGAAAAATACTTAAACAAACTTTACCACGAAAAAACAGGCAGGTATTTTCATCACAACGTACACAGCGTAAGGGTGTTGGACGGAATTTTCAATTACAATATAAGTTTGCAGACGTTAGACGGTATTTTGTGCCACAACGGTGAGTTTGAACTTGGAGAATACCGCCCTGCAAAATTAAGAACTTTTGCTGAATTTGATGCCATTGTTGAACAATGTTATGTAAGTGAAGAAGTATCGGAACACTTGTTGCCCTGCACTCTGGAGGGTTGTGTTGTGCGAATCTGCGATATGATTGCATATCTTGGAAAAGACAGACAAGATGCAATAAGGACAAAACTTCTTCCTGATGACGAAATGTTCAAGGCAGATAATTTAGGTACACAAAATGCAGCAATTATAAACAATATGATAGTTAACATTATTGAAAACAGTTACGGGAAAGATTATATAAAACTTGATGACGACTATTTTAACGAACTAAAAAACAGTAAAAAGCAAAATTACACATATATTTACGACCATTCAAAAGTTACAAAGAAAAATGACGAACTTGTTGCTCCCATGTTTGAAAAAATGTATCAGAAACTGCTTATTGATTTGATTACGGGTAACAAAAATTCACCCATATACATTCATCATATCGATTATGTTAACGGATACAGGAAATATTATGGCAGTGAGCGGTACGAAGAAACAGAGCCAAATCAGATTGTTGTGGATTTTATTGCAAGTATGACTGACGATTATTTTATAGAATTGTTTGATTTTCTGTTCCCTAAAGAGAGGAATATAAAATATCATTCATATTTTGAAGATATTCCGTTGCAATTTACAAAAAACAGTTGACAAATAAATGAAAAAAAGGTATAATATTAACTATGAATGTAGATTTGTTACCAATTATAAACAACCAAAATGAAAAAGTGTCTTTTGAGGGTGTTTTGGCATTCCAGTATGACGGTGCCGAAATTGAAACGGAAGTTAATGGCTATGTTATTAATTTCGCGGGTTCCCTTGAAGTTTACGGTACGGTTTGTGCGAAGATTACTGCACCTTGTGCAAGATGTCTTGAAGACACAAACTCAACTGTTGAAGTTGAAATTAAGGAGACTGTAGGTAAAGACGAGGTGGAACTTGAAGGCACAATTCTGAATATTGACGACATTGTGTTCGGTAATGTTCTTATAAATATGCCATCAAGATTTTTATGCAGTGAAGACTGTCTGGGGTTGTGCAGTAAATGCGGTAGCAATCTGAACATAAATCAATGTCAATGCGAACCTGATGACATTATAGACGAACGATTTTTAAAGCCAAAATATCCTAAAAAGAAATAGCGGTTTTAGTTTTGTTTGTCAGCAATATTGAGGAGGTGTGTTTACACATGGCAGTACCTAAGAGAAGAGTATCAAAGGAAAGACGCGATAAAAGACGTGCTAATTGGAAATTATCTTTGCCCGGTTTGGTAAAGTGTCCAAATTGTCAAGAATTTAAAATGCCACACAGAGTTTGCAAAAACTGTGGTTACTACAACGGCAAGGAAGTCATTAAAAAAGAAGCGTAAATTTTTGAGAGGTTGGCAGCAACCTCTTTTTTTCCTATTTATACGAAAAAATTTTTGTAAAGGAGTGCTCTGTTTTGGATGCAATTGTTAAGTCGGTAACTGACAATTCCATTGCCTGTGATATAGGCGTTTTGCCCGGTGATATAGTTGTTTCCGTAAACGGCACACCTATAAAAGACATTCTTGATTTTCGTTATTTAACCGCATCGGAACAATACGAAATTGA
>JAFQVC010000049.1 GCA_017408205.1 Clostridia bacterium
ATTAATTTTTGCAGGGGCTTTAACTATCATAACCGCACCTCACAAGTTTTTTTATTATTTTATCATAAAACATGCATAATTGGAATAGTTTTATAATAAATATTATCAGAAAGATATACGGAGGTATAAAATATGTTAGAGTTAAACAAGCAGGAAGCATGTGTGGGCGAACAGTCCATAATTGCATTTTCACAAGCATATTGCGAGGGTGACATTATAGTTCCTGATACCAAACCTGATATAGCAAAAATTCTGCAGGTTTCTGCTAATGTGGTAATACAGAACAAGCATTGCGCTTATGACAGGGTATCTGTTGACGGCAAATGCGATATTTCCATATTATACATAAGCGAACACAACACGGTTTGCTCAATTAACAACGTGCAGTCCTTTTCTCACGTTATAGATGCAAAAGGCGTACTGGAAAATATGGATGCTGAAATAGAAGCAGATTTGCAAAGTGTAGATTACTTTGTTACAAACAGCCGTAAACTGAACGTTAAAATGCTTATCGCAATAGACGTTAATGCCACAAACTGCATTAACAGGGATTTGTGTGTGGGTGTATCCGGGGACAGTAATGTCCAGATGCTTAAGAAAAACATAATGCCATTTAACAGGGTTTACAAAGGTACCCAGCAGTTTACAATCAAAGAGTGTCTGGAACTTCCTGCAGGAAAGCCCGACATCGATACCATACTTAAGTCAGAAATGCGGCTTAACACATCCGACGTTAAAGTTTTAAATGACAAAATTGTAGTTGACGGTAACGCCTTTTTATCTGTGATTTATCTTGATGCAAACGACCAGACCAGAATACACTATGTTGAATACGAAGTACCTTTTTCTGAAATACTGGACACATTAGTCTAAAAAGAGGGTGACGTTACCAATGTAAAAATCCAGTGTGAGCAATTGTTTGCAGAACCTGCCTGTGACAGCGACGGGGACAACAGAAGAATTAATATAGAGGCAGTGGCGTCCGCATGTATTAAAATTTACTGCGAGTCGGAACTTGAAATAATAGAAGATGCGTACAGTACTGACTGCATAGTTAAAACAGACTGCCAGAGCGACTCTATTGACAAACTGGTGACCTGCAACAAGACGCAGGTGACGTTAAAAGATGTTATAGACCTGCCAAAAGATGTTAGTCAGGTGTTTCGTGTATGTGCAAAACCCAACATTGCTGACACTTACATCGAGGGAAACAAAGTGTGTGTGGGCGGAATAATGGAAGTAGATGTTTTATATATGGCTGATGACGGAGAATGTCCCATTAACTCTTATACACACAAGCACAAGTTCACACAGTATATTGAGTGCGACGGTATAAACGAAAGTATGCTTTGCGATGTGTTTGTGACTGTTGACAGCGTAAGTTACAACATTTCGGGTCCTTCGCAAATTGAGTTTCGCATTGTAGCAACCATAGATACAAAAATTATTTCAAAGTATGATATTAATTATATTTCAGATATTACGGTGGAGGAACAGCCCCCTTGCGACAACAACAATTGTCTTATTAAAATTTACTTTGTGGGAAAAGGCGATACTTTGTGGAACATTGCCAAAAGATACAGAACAACTGCAGACAAAATAATTACTGACAACAATTTGTCGGGAGAAATAGTCCCCGGAATGAAACTTATAATCGCGTAAAAAAAGACCTCATTTGAGGTCTTTTTTATTGACATAATTTTTGTACAATGGTATGATAATAAGATAGGGAGTGGTATTTATGGAGTTTTCTGTAGTATCAAAATTTGAGCCCACAGGCGACCAGCCAAATGCCATAAAGGAATTGTCACAAGGTGTTAATAACAATAACAGATTTCAGACACTTTTAGGCGTAACGGGTTCAGGTAAGACATATACAATAGCAAAAGTAATAGAGCAGGTGCAAAAGCCTACTCTTATTTTGGCGCACAACAAAACTCTTGCGGCACAGTTGTATGGTGAATTTAAAGAGTTTTTCCCAAACAATGCAGTTGAATACTTTGTTTCATACTACGATTACTACCAGCCCGAAGCATACATTCCCGTTACAGATACATTTATCGAAAAAGATTCACAGATTAATGATGAAATAGACAAACTCCGTCACTCTGCCACAATGGCTCTTTTTGAAAGACGTGACGTTATTATAGTTGCAAGTGTAAGTTGCATATACGGTCTTGGCGACCCTGAGGACTATACCGATTTGGTAATTTCAATGCGTCCCGGAATGGTTAAGCCAATGGGCGAAATACTGTCAAAACTTGTAGATATGCAGTACGAGAGAAACGACATTAATTTTATAAGAGGTAAATTCCGTGTGAGAGGCGATGTTCTTGAAATATTCCCGTCATCACAGTCGGAAAACGCAGTAAGAGTAGAATTTTTTGGTGACGAAATTGACAGAATTACAGAAATTAATGTTTTGACGGGAGAAATTTTAGGAGAGAGAAAGCACATTGCAATATATCCTAATTCCCACTACGCCACAACGTCGGCAAAAATGAAAAAGGCAATAGGACAGATACAAAAAGAACTGGACGAAAGAGTAAAATTCTTTAACGATAATGACAAACTTTTAGAGGCACAAAGAATTGCCCAAAGAACAAATTACGATATTGAAATGCTATCGGAAATCGGTTTTTGTCAGGGCATAGAAAATTACTCAAGAATTATAAGCGGACGAAAACCCGGTACCGCACCATATACTTTAATGGACTATTTTCCTGATGATTTTCTGCTTGTAGTGGATGAATCCCACGTTACTTTGCCTCAGGTAAGAGGAATGTATAACGGTGACAGAGCAAGAAAGACGTCACTTGTGGAATACGGATTCAGGTTGCCTTGTGCTTATGATAACAGACCACTTAATTTTGAAGAGTTTGAAAGCAAAATCAATCAGGCAATATTTGTAAGTGCCACACCGGGACCTTACGAAAAGGAACATTCTTCTAAAACAGTAGAACAGGTAATAAGACCCACAGGGCTTGTTGACCCTGAGATTATAATAAGACCTGTAAGGGGACAGGTTGATGACTTATATGGTGAAATAAACGAAGTAGTTGCGAAAAACCAACGTGTTTTAGTTACTACACTTACTAAAAAAATGGCAGAAGATTTGACTGCATATTTTGAAAATTTAGGGGTAAAAGTAAAGTATCTTCATTCCGACGTTGAAACGCTGGAGCGTGTGGAGATAATCCGTTCACTGCGAATGGGCGAATTTGACGTTTTGGTGGGAATTAACCTTTTAAGAGAGGGCCTTGACATACCCGAAGTATCCCTTGTTGCCATTTTAGACGCAGACAAAGAGGGCTTTTTACGTTCCGAAACCTCTCTTATTCAGACTGTAGGACGAGCCGCAAGAAATGTTGACGGCAGAGTTATTATGTATGCGGACAAAATTACAAAC
>JAFQVC010000050.1 GCA_017408205.1 Clostridia bacterium
TCTGCAATAACAGTTCGGGCATTCTTTACTGCTTTTTCCGCATTAAGCCCCATTCTGTGGAGTGACGACGGGTTGCCGTAATTGTTTGTAAGAACTTCTGTTACACAATCTATTACTTCTTTTTTTGGTTTTGTAGTTGCACTGTTATCAAAATAGACTTCCATCAAAAAACTGTCCTATCTGTAAAATTTATCTGAAAAACCGCTTTTTAAAACATCTGTCGCATAAGTTTTCGCTTTTTCCAGACTGTGTAATTTATAATTACCGCATTGAATTTTATTTTGTGCAGGAATTTCAGTTGTATCCAACACACGTTTTAATGCCTTGTGTAATATATCAATTACAAAATTAACTTCGGGTGTGCCCCAGACGGTCATATAAAATCCCGTTCTGCAACCCATAGGGGATAAATCGATAATATCATCTGTATAATCCCTTAAATATGTAGCAAGTAAATGCTCCAAAGTATGAATACCGTCGCTTTCCATTTCGGATACATTTGGTTGTGTAAATCTTATATCAAATTTTGTTACAACATCACCGTTTTTGCCAGTAAGTGATGTGCACTTTCTTACAAAAGGTGCTTTAACTTTTGTGTGGTCTAAAGAAAAACTTTCAACGTTCATTTCTTTAATAAGAGGCAATATTTCACTTGGATGTGAAATTATGTACTGTGCTCCGTTTTCGGTAAGTTCGTCAATTTTTCTGAATCCCCAAAGAACACCTACCGTGTTAAGATTAGCACCGCGACCTGTTAACATATCAGTTTTTGTGTCACCAAAATACGCACATTCCTCTGGCTTTACCCCAAAATCAGAAAGGAGTTTGTCAATCATATCGGGTGCAGGTTTTAATGCATATCCCGCATTACCGCCCATTACTCCGTCAAACTGTATCCCCGGGAATAATTGCCCGACAACATTAAGTAATATATGATGGGGTTTGTTTGATGCAATACCGATTTTGTATCCTTCGGCTTTAAGGGCATTTAACATATCTATAATTCCGTCGTAAGGAACGGTTCTATACATATAGTCCTTGTTATATATTTCGTCATAGGTTTTTGCAACTTTGTCGTACAACTCTTTGTCGTCAATACCAAGTTCATTAAACATATTTTCGATTTGCTTTAAGTAACCGTTGCCTACGAAATATTTGTATTTTTCTGTTTCAATAGACGGTAAGTTATGTGTTGAAAGAGCAAGGTTGCTGAAATATGCTAAAGTATCAATGGTGTTTGCCAAAGTTCCGTCCATATCAAAAATACACGCTTTTATCATTTTATTGCCTCCGTAAGTAGTTCAAGATACATCTTTTCTATTTTTTTCATATCCACAAACTCAAGTATGGGCTTTGACAAAATAGGAGATGTCAGTTTGAAAGCCCCCTTATAAACGTGGTTGTCCTCAAATTCCACGCATAAGAAATTGTCATCAATTTCGCCAATAAGGTTTCGTTCTTCCTCTGTTAAACTGTCTATTCCAAAACGCTTATATATACAGTCCTGA
The DNA here is from genome assembly GCA_017408205.1 of Clostridia bacterium. Taxonomy (GTDB): domain Bacteria; phylum Bacillota; class Clostridia; order Monoglobales; family Firm-18; genus RGIG1864. The sequence continues at coordinate 1,509 of JAFQVC010000050.1, forward strand.
ATGGCTTTTTCAAGTTTAAAATATTCAGGCAAAAACTGTTTTACGGGTCTTGTAATGTCCGAAATATAGCCCTCGCTTGCATCGTGCAAAAGTAACGCCAACTGTACTTTTTCGCTGTAACCGCGTGCCTTTGCTTCGTTGTAACAATTAATACAATGTTGAGCAACAGAGTAGAAATGTCCGAGATGACCGTTTCCTCTGCACATTAAAGATAAAGAATGTGCAATGTCAACGGGGTTTATATCTTCAGGTTTTGGCTTCGTAATATAAAACTTTATACCAGTATAAGTAACAATAAAACCTTTACTCATATCAATATGCCTTTCCCCAGTAAACCATCTTTTTAGCGGGCTTTCCGCAACAAACACATTTATCAGTAATTGTTTCCTGTTCAAATGGCATACATCTTGAAGAAAGTCCTGCATCTTCCTTTATCTTTTCTTCACACGCCAGATCTCCGCACCACATTGCTTTGACAAAGCCCGTTTTGTTGTCTGCAAGGTCTTTTAATTCTTTGAAATCTTTAGCATAATAAGTATTGTTTTCTCTGATTTTCTTTGCACTTTCAAACATATCTTTCTGGATAGTTACAAGTAAATCGGCAACTTCCTGTTCGATATTGTCAAGTGACACTATAATTTTTTCACCGTTGTCACGTCTTGCTAAAACCGCCTGATTGTTTTCCAAATCTCTTGGTCCTACTTCAACACGTACGGGAATACCTTTCATTTCGTATTCGCTGAATTTCCAGCCGGGTGATTTGTCACTGTCGTCAAACTTAACTGTAAATTTAGTACCAAGTCTGTCTGCAACTGCTTTTGCGCCCTCTAAAACACCGGGTTTATTCATAGCAACAGGAATTACTGCAACCTGAATAGGAGCAATATTCGGTGGCAGAACAAGACCGTTGTTGTCACCGTGCATCATAATGATTGCACCGATAAGTCGGGTTGAAACACCCCACGATGTCTGGTGAACGTACTGAAGTTCATTGTTTTTATCTGTGTATTGAATATCAAATGCTCTTGCAAAACCGTCGCCGAAATAGTGTGAAGTACCTGCCTGCAACGCTTTACCGTCGTGCATCATACTTTCAATTGTATATGTTCTTTCAGCACCTGCAAATTTCTCTTTGTCCGTTTTTTGTCCTTTGATTACGGGAATAGCAAGATAGTCCTCGCAGAATTTTGCATAAATATTTAACATTCTTTCTGTTTCTTCCAGTGCCTCTTCTTTGTTGGCGTGAGCAGTATGTCCCTCCTGCCATAAAAATTCAACAGAACGAAGGAAAGGTCTTGTTGTTTTTTCCCATCTTACAACACTGCACCACTGATTATAAAGTTTAGGCAAATCTCTGTAAGAATGAATAATATCTGCATAATGAGAGCAGAAAAGAGTTTCAGAAGTAGGTCTTACGCAAAGGCGTTCCTGAAGTTTTTCACTACCGCCGTGTGTAACCCAGGCAACCTCGGGAGCAAATCCCTCAACGTGGTCTTTTTCTTTTTGTAAAAGCCCTTCGGGAATAAACATCGGCATATACACATTTTCGTGGCCTGTATCTTTGAACATCTTGTTAAGTTGTTTCTGGATGTTTTCCCAGATGGCATAACCGTACGGTCTTATAACCATACAACCTCTTACGCCCGAATAATCAATTAAATCTGCTTTTTTAACAATGTCTGTGTACCATTTGGCAAAATCCACATCCATCGAGGTAATGTCTTCTACAAATTTTTTCTGTTCTTTCACTTTTCCCAAATCCTTTCGTTACTTTAATTTCCATAAATGAATATCGTTATATATATTATTTCTTGTTGGGGATAACCCTGACAAAACATTGTCATTAAATAAAAGCATTCCTGTATCAAAAAACAGAGGTATAATCTCCATGTTTTTGCAAGTCAAATCCTGCAGTTTAATAAATATTTCTTTTTTGTCTTCATCAATACTGCAGTTTTGCAACTGATTAAATAAGTTGTTGGCCTCATCGCTGTTGCCGATTACTGCTTTTGAAATCATTTCGGGAGAATAATTAATTTCGCAAACAGCCAAATCGTAATCTCCGCTGTAATATGCCTCTTTGTAATCGTCAAAACCTAAAACCGAAACCTCCGCATTGATTCCAACAGAAATCAAATTGCTTTTTATCTGAGTTGCGGTTTTTGTTTTAATCTCGCTTTCTTCGTTAACTATAATTCTTAAGTTAATCTCTTCTTCCCCGTTGTCCAAAACCAACTGTTTTGCCTGTGCGGGATTAAAAGACAACTTGTACGAATCTTTGTTGTGGAACTTCCACATAGGATTTATAACCGTGTCTGTTACAACACCGTATGAAAGCATCGCCATATCTTTTATTGCTTCTTTGTCAATCGCCTGTGCTACTGCGCACCGAATATAAAAATTACCAAGGGCAGGAGTAATCATATTCAGTTTTAAATAAAAGAAATCACCTGTAGAATACTCGGCAACATTTTTTGCCTCAGACGGATACTTACTCCAGTCTTTAATGCTTGAAGAAATAACGTCAATAACTTTAGCATTAAATGAATAAATGGCAGTATCTTTGTCAGGCAGAATTTTTGCAGTAACTGTTTTTATGTAGGGCTTTTTGTTCCCCCACCACTCATTATTCGCTTTAAATATTATATTTTTATTTTCCGTTTTTTCGTATTTAAAAGGTCCTGTGCCAATCATCAGAAAATCGTCAGTTTTGTTAACATACTCCTGCTTTACAATAGGAAATTCCAGAAGATTTGCAAACCCCGATTGCGGAGCGTTTAACACAAACTTAACGGTAGCATCGTCAACTGCCACAACTTTTTTTACATTGGATAAATTGTAGTAGTAAATACAGTTTTCATTCTTTAATATTTCATTGCACGTTGCCACAACGTCTTTTGCGGTAAATAACGTACCGTCATGCCACTTAACCTCGTTTTCAAGGGGAACAGTCCATTCAAGACCGTTTTCTGAAATAAAGTATCCCCTTGCAAGTGCCGTAGTAATACTTCCGTCATTTGAAGTTTTAAGTAACGGCTCAAAGCATATCCACGAAAGTTGCGCATTTGCATTGTTTTCGGCAAAAATCGGGTTTAGCGTGGCTGAATTGTAACAATGAATATCTAAATTGTCCTGTAGTTTTGTATATTCTACTTCATTGGACGGATTGTTGTTATTTCCACAACCGCATAACACAAATACAATGAGTAAAATAGGCAAAAACCTTTTCAATTTCCTTACACCTGCTTTTCAGTCATATAATAATCGTCTTCCCTTTTTTCTTTACGGCACATTAAATCATATACCGCCTCTTCGGGAGATTTGTTTTCAAATAAAATTCTGTATGCCTCTGTAACAATAGGCATATCCACGTTATATTTTTGCGAAAGTGCATAAGCGCAGGGTGTTGCCTTTACACCCTCTACAACCATCTTTACTTGTTCTATTGCATCTTTTGGTGATACACCCTTGCCGATAAGTACCCCCGCACGTCTGTTTCTTGAATGTAAACTTGTGCAGGTAACAATTAAATCACCAATTCCTGAAAGTCCAGTAAAAGTTGACGGATTAGCACCCATAGCAATTCCCAGACGAACAATCTCAGCCATACCTCTTGTCATAAGGGCTGCCTTGGTATTGTCTCCGTAACCAAGACCGTCGCAGATACCAACACATAATGCAATTATATTTTTAATAGCACCGCCTATTTCTACACCAACAACGTCGGTATTTGTATAAACCCTGAAAGTTTCCGTCATAAAAATATTTTGTATTTTCTTTGCAATTTTGTGGTCCTCGTGGGCAACAACAATAGTAGTTGGCATACCAACACCCACTTCTTCAGCATGAGTAGGCCCCGATAATACCGCAACTTTTGCACTTGGAATTTCAGACAAAACCGTGTCTGTCAAAAGCATATTAGTATCTGTGTCAAATCCCTTTGATACAATAACTATAATCTGCCCCTCGGGTATAAATGGTGCAATATTTTTTGCAGTAGATTTAACTGCATTTGACGGAACTGCAAGAACCAAAACGTCTTTATCCTTTGCACAAAATTCCATATCGTTTGTGAACTGTACGTCTTGCGGTATCATAACACCTGGCAGTAATGCTTTGTTTTCATAATCTCTTTTTAAATTTTCATACTCTTGTTTCAAATAAGACCAAAGTACCACAGAATGTCCTGATTTTGAAAGCAATACAGATAATGCAGTACCCCATCCGCCTGAGCCAATAACACCAATACTACTCATATCAATCGTTCCCCTTCTGTTTTCTTTTTTTAAAGCAGTTTTCAGTGCCTTTTATTAATCTAATTATATTGCTTCTGTGTCTGTATAATCCAAGTACGCAGGCAAAAATTCCAAGAAAAATAAATCTTTCCTTATAAAGCCCGTCATAAAACAGAGCAACCCCAATCGGGAATGCTAAAAAAATAAAAATTGAACCCAACGAAACGTAACCCGTTATAAACATAATTGCAACTGCAATGGGAATTACGGGGATACCTATTCTCCAGTCAAGCATAACTAACGAACTTATTGTAGTAAGAACACCTTTTCCCCCTTTGAAACCAAAGAACACAGGGTAATTGTGTCCTAAAATAACACCCACAGAAGCGCAGTATTCAGCGAGGCGGTCTTTAAATACAAAACGAGCAATTAAAATTACAAGCACCGTTTTTAAAATATCGCAAATGAAAACAGCCGCACCAAGAATTTTGCCATAGTTTCTTAAGATATTGGTAAATCCCGCATTACCGCTTCCTTTTGTTCTTACGTCTTCTTTAACAACAAGTTTTGAAAAAATAATGGAAAAATTTATACTGCCAACTAAATATGCTATAACTAACATAATAAAATTGTTTAACATAAAAGACGCCTCCGTTAATTTTTGTCCTTTTCTCTTAAAACAAATTTAATTGCGCTTCCTTCAAAACCAAATGTATTTCTCAACTGATTTTCAATGTATCTGATGTACGAAAAATGTGCAAGTTTCTTGTCATTTACAAACAAAACGAATGAGGGCGGCTTGATACCCGTCTGTGTAAGATAATAAATCTTAAGGCGTTTTCCTTTGTCTGACGGGGGTTGAACTCTTGCCGTTGCATCATTAATAACGTCGTTTAACATACCTGTGGAAATACGCATTGAACTTTGATTGTCAATGTATTTTGCAAGTTCAAAAATCTTGCTGAGACGTTGACCTGTTTTTGCAGAAACAAATAAAATGGGAGCATATAACATAAAGCCAAGTTTTTCCTGAACTTCTTTTCTGAAATTATCCATTGTATTTGTTTCTTTTTCAATTAAGTCCCATTTGTTTACTGCTACAAGACACGCCTTACCGTTTTCGTGAATATAGCCCGCTATCTTTGTATCCTGTTCAGTCACACCGTCTGTTGCATCAATCATTAAAACCGCAACGTCTGCTCTGTCAATGGAACTGAGTGAACGTATAACGCTGTAGCGTTCAATTTCTTCTTCAACTTTACCGCGTTTTCTCATACCTGCGGTGTCGATAATCATAAACTTTTCACCGTTTACAGTTACGATTGTATCAATACTGTCACGGGTAGTACCTGCAACGGGACTGACTATAAGACGTTCTTCACCAAGCATTTTATTAACAAACGAAGATTTGCCTGCATTGGGTCTGCCCACGACTGCAATCTTCAAAATTCCCTCTTCTTCGTCTGTAGTTTCTATACTGTCAAAATACTCTGTTACCGCATCTAACATATCGCCAAAACCCATACCGTGAACGCTTGATACTGCTATCGGCTCACCAATTGCCAGATTGTAAAAATCATAAAATGCAAGTGGTGGTTCACCGGGAGCATCGCACTTGTTACATGCAAGAACAATTGGTTTACCGCTTTTTCTAAGCATTGTAGCAACATCTTTGTCCGCAGCGGTAACGCCCTCTTTAACATCAACTACAAATATAATGACGTCTGCAGTTTCTATTGCAATGTCTGCCTGTTCACGCATTAATGTCAATATTTTACTGTCTGTTGTTGGCTCAATACCGCCGGTATCAACAATTTTGAACTGTTTTCCCGCCCATTCGGCGTCGGCATAAATTCTGTCTCTGGTTACACCGGGAGTGTCAGCAACAATAGACAATCTTTTTCCTATAATTTTGTTAAATAGTGTTGACTTACCGACATTCGGTCTGCCCACAACTGCAACAATGGGCTTTGCCATATATTTTATCCTCCAATAATTTCTTTTAATTTCGCTCCGTCATTTGGAACGGTTATAACTTTTATATCAAGGGCCTTCTCAATATCCGAAATACTGTAATCGTCAAGCAATACCCTGTCGTAATTAAGCAATACTTCAGGGAGAATAAGTACCTCGCCCAAATCTTTCTCTTTTAACTGTTCAACAATGTCTTTGCCCGTAAGCAAACCTGCAACGGTAATAGTATTTCCAAAAAAATCATTGTTAATTGCAATGACCTCAACTTTGTCAGTAACACCGCTTACAAGTTCTCTTAAGTACGGAGCAGCACTTACACCTGTCGCAATAGTTTTTCTTGTAACAACTTCAGGTACTTCCCCGTTATTCCACTCTTCAATAAAGGAACTTAAAAGCCCTACACCGTTTTCAATCTGAAGAAAGTCCTCGTAAAATGATGCATCAGGAAGCGGGTGCTGTGCCTTTACATAAAACTCGTCTGAAGCAAACACAAAACTTGTGCCAAGTTCTTTTAAGCACTTAATACTATGATTGTAAACCTGGGTAATTACACGCCCTGCGTCCTCTTTGTCAAACCCATCCAACTTGCAAAGACCGTCTCTGTGACAGGTAAGTCCAACAGGAACAACAGATAAACTCTGGACATACGGATACATTTTTGCAAGTTCAGTGATAGTTTCGTCAAGGTACTCACCGTCATTTATTCCTTTGCATAAAACAACCTGACAGTCCATAAATATTTTCGCGTCGTAAAAACGCTTCATAACGGACAGTACATCAGAGTTTTTGTTGTTAAGCATTTTTGCTCTTAAATCAGGGTTTACAGTATGAACGGACACATTAATTCTGGGCAGGTGCATATCAATAATTCTTTTAATATCCTGCTCTTTTAAGTTAGTTAAAGTAATATAATTGCCCATTAACGTTGAAAGTCTGTAATCATCATCTTTATAGTATAAAGACTTTCTCATATTTTTGGGAAGTTGGTCGATAAAACAGAAAACACACTTGTTCTGACACCACTTTTCTTTGTCAATAAGATAGTTTTCAAAAGTAACGCCAAATTCCTCATAATCCTCGTTAATTATCTCCACAATTTCAACTTCACCGTTAGTTTTTTTAATTTCAATTTCGTATTGTTCCGATGCGGTTAAATAACGAAAATCAAGAATGTCTTTTATAGGTGTGCCGTTTACGGAAACAACTATATCACCGGGCAAAACGCCTATATCACAGGCAATGGAATTGTCAGTTACCGACTTAACA
>JAFQVC010000051.1 GCA_017408205.1 Clostridia bacterium
ATTATATCTGTGGTTTTTTCCTGTTATTCCGCTGTTGTCTTTGTGGGGAACAGTACCCGTAGGAATAAAAATCACTTTGTCAAGGTCTGCCTCTTTCATAGCAAGTTCCGCCATATACAGATGACCGTTGTGAATGGGGTCGAATGTTCCTCCCAAAATACCGATTTTATTCATTTTTTCCACCTATTAAATCAGGTCTTTTAATCTTTGTTCTTTTAAAACTTTGTTCTTCTCTCCACGCCTCGATGTTTTTATGGTGACCGCTGAGCAGTACCTCGGGCACCTTTCTGCCCATAAATTCAGGCGGTCTTGTGTATTGAGGATACTCAAGCAAATTATTGTAATGAGACTCATCAATAAAGGACATATCATCTGATAATACCCCGGGCACAAGGCGTGCGACACAATCAGCAACAACTGCGGCGGGAAGTTCACCGCCCGTCAGCACGTAATCACCGATTGACAATTCAAAGTCAACAATTTCTTCAATAATTCTTTCGTCAACGCCTTCGTAATGTCCGCAAAGCAAAACTATATGTTCAAGGTTTGCAAGTTCTTTGGCAATTTCCTGATTGAACACCCTGCCCTGAGGAGACATATAAATCACTACGGGCTTTGTTTCGCTCTTATCAACAATGCTTTTGTACGCGTCATAAATTGGTTGGGGTTGCATTACCATTCCCATACCGCCTCCGTAGGGATAGTCGTCAACACGGCGGTGCTTGTCCTTTGAAAAGTCGCGAATGTTAATGCAATTTATCTCTATTTTATTGTTTGCCCTCGCCCTTCCAATTATGCTTTCAGACAAAATATTATCTACCATCTCGGGGAATAAAGTAAGAATATCAATCTTCATCTACATATTCCTCCGTAAGACAAACATCTATTCTGTTACCGTCAATACTGATATTTTTAACAAATTCTTTTATTGCAGGAACAAGGATTTCCTTTCCGTCATCCGATTTTACAACATAGACATCATTTGATTTTAACTGCAAAACATCATAAACTTTGCCCACACATTCTCCATTGTTAAAAACTTCCAATCCTATTAAATCAACGATATAATAGGTATTTTCTGGAAGTTCCGGCAAAGTTGATTTTTTTGCATAAACCACCTTGTTTATAAACCCCGGAGTATCGTCAACAGAATCAACTCCGGAAAGTTTAATAACAAACAGGTTTTTCTGCTGTCGGGAATTTGTGATTTCATACTGTTTTTCGTTTATAAATACAGTTTTCACCTGCTTAAAAAAGTCAAAGCCGTCGCACCAGGGTGCAATTTTCATTTCACCTTTTAGACCGTGTGTATTCACAATTTTCCCGATTTCAAGCATGGAAATACTCTCCTTCAAAAAAGCATTTTAGGGAAGAAAACAATTAAGTTTCCTCCCCTTACTTATATAATATCAACAATAACTTTTTTACCCGTTTTAGCAGAAGCGCTGCGGATAACGGTACGAATTGCTTTTGCAATTCTTCCCTGTTTGCCGATAACCTTGCCCATATCACCTTCGGACACACGTAACTCCAAAGTGATTGTTGTTTCTGTTTCACTTTCAGAAACTGTTACTGCATCCTTGTCATCAACAAGTGATTTAGCAATAAACTCCAATAGTTCTTTCATAGATTAATACTCCTTTTGCTTCTTAGCATTCTTTAAGCAATTTCTTTACGGTTTCTGTAGGTTGTGCACCGTTCTTAATCCATTTTTCTGCTTTTTCTTTGTCGATGTTGATTGTTGAAGGGTCTGTCAAAGGATTGTATGTGCCGATTTCTTCGATAAAACGACCATCACGGGGATATCTTGAGTCAGCAACTACAACACGGTAAAAAGGACTTTTCTTAGCACCCATTCTCTTTAAACGAATTTTTACTGCCATCTTAAATTCACCTCCGAAATTAATTTAATCTATGCTAAAGGAAATTTCATTTTCCTAAAGGCACCTTTTTTATTCATTTTGCCAAACTGCTTAACCATTTTCTGCATCTGTTCAAACTGTTTTAATAATGCGTTAACCTGCTGAACATTCGTTCCGCTTCCTGCCGCAATCCTTCTTTTTCTGCTGGAATTTATAATGGAAGGATTGGAACGTTCTTTTTTTGTCATACTCTTGATTATTGCTTCAATGTGAGCAAGTTTCTTTTCGTCAACTGTTGCACCCTGTAACGCTTTGGCATCAATCCCTGGTATCATACCAAGAAGATTTTCCAAAGGACCCATTTTTTTCATCTGCTCCATCTGGTCTAAAAAATCATCAAGGTCAAACTGCTGTTTACGAAGTTTTTCTTCCAGTTCAAGTGCTTTCTTTTCGTCAAATGCCTGCTCCGCCTTTTCGATAAGTGACAAAACATCACCCATACCAAGGATTCTTGACGCCATTCTGTCAGGATAAAACGGCTCAAAATCTTCTAATTTTTCGCCTGCACCGATAAACTTAATTGGTTTTCCTGTGATTTTTCTTACGGATAACGCCGCACCGCCTCGGGCATCGCCGTCTAATTTTGTAAGAATAACACCGTCAATTTCCAACTGTTCGTTAAAACTCTGTGCAACGTTTGATGCGTCCTGACCTGTCATAGCATCAACTACAAGCAATGTTTCATTTATGTTAACAGAACTTTTTATGTTCTTTAACTCCTGCATTAAATCTTCGTCAATATGAAGTCTTCCGGCGGTATCGATAATAACTATATCGTTACCGTACTTTTTGGCATGTTCTATTGCCTTTTTTGAAATATCAACGGGATTTTTGCTGTCGGGAATTTTAAATACGGGAATTTCAAGTTTTTCACCAACAACACATAACTGGTCAATTGCCGCAGGTCTGTATACGTCACAGGCAACAAGTAGTGGGCGTCTTCCCTGCTTTTTAAACATACCGCCCAGTTTTCCTGCAGTGGTGGTTTTACCTGCACCCTGCAAGCCCGTCATCATAATAACCGTCGGGGGTTTTGATGAAATACTGATTTTTGCATTTTCACCGCCCATAAGTGAGGTTAATTCCTCGTTTACTATTTTAACTATCTGCTGACCGGGAGTAAGGGATTCCATAACTTCCGCCCCTGATGCTCTTTCGGTAACTGAAGCAATAAATTCCTTTACCACTTTAAAGTTAACGTCGGCTTCCAACAGGGCAAGTTTTACCTCTCGCATACCCTCTTTCAAGTCTGCTTCGGATATTTTACCTTTGCCTCTTAACTTTTTAAAAACACCTTGCAGTTTTTCAGATAAGTTGCTCATTTTATTCCTCTATTCCGCATAACAACGTATATATTTTTTTGATTTCACTATGTACTTCACCGTCTGTATTTTCAATAAGTTTTAATGCGATGTCCTTTGCCTTTAAAACTTCTCCCCGTTGCTTTTGATATCTTGACAAAGCACCTATTTTGCTTTCAAGTTCCAGAAGTATGTTTTCGGCACGTTTTATATTGTCCCTAACACCCTGACGGGTAATAGACAAGTGTTCGCTTATTTCTGCAAGTGAAAGGTCCTCGTTATAGTACAGATCTATAACTTCCGCCTGCTTATCTGTTAACATATCGTGATAAAAATCATACAGCATTATTATATCAAGATTTTTACTCATAAGCACACCTCACACACGCTGTAAAGTAAAAGTACTTTACAATTATACATAATAAACGAACACTTGTCAATAGTTTTTTATTAATTTCCGTAAATTCCCGCCCTGTCGTTAATAACAAGAATTTTAATCATTGTGTCATTAATACCAAGATTTCCTTTTTCGTCACCTTTTAAATACCCTTTGTCAATCAGTTTCTTAACAGTTGCCCGTGACCAGTCGGGGCAATCATTAACCTTATTATATGTCTTTTCCATAGTTTCACCTCGCTTTTTTAGTTTTTTCATTTCGTCTAATGGGAAATATGTCCCAGGGCACACAGAACCGCCAAAATATTTGTGCCCCTCCACTTTTTTCGCATTGGGCAGTATGTTCTTAAGATAGGAAATAAGTTCCACTCCGCTGTTATACTGCCTGTCAGGCATAGATACTTTTGCGGAATGATAGTCACCCTGAAAGCCGATGCTTATTATGTGACTGTTGTGATTTGCCACACCTGCTCCCACATTTAAACCTCTGCCTTTATAAATTGTGCCGTCAATAGTTTTAAAATAATTGTAGCCGATTGCAGTCCAGCCGTTATTTATGTGCCACCTTTCAACATCTTTCACTCCTGCAGTTTTATGTGCCATGTGATGCAAAACTATGGCGTCAACTTTCCCTTTGTTTATGGGAGTAAGGGCACCTTTTATTATCTGGTTTGGAATATTTATTATCTTCATTTTTTCACCTCCTCTGACTTTAAAATAACATAA
>JAFQVC010000052.1 GCA_017408205.1 Clostridia bacterium
CGTCTGGGTTCAGAGATTTGCTTGGTTCTTTACCTGTCAGACGTTTTACAACTTCCTGTACAGCTGGAATACGTGTAGAACCGCCAACCAGAAGAACCTGGCCAAGTTCGCTTGCAGCAATACCTGCGTCAGAAAGAGCACGTCTAACTGGTTCTGCTGTCTTTTCTACAAGATCAGCTGTTAATTCATCAAATTTAGCTCTTGTAAGGTTCATATCAAAATGTTTTGGACCTTCAGCTGTTGCTGTGATGAATGGAAGGTTGATGTTAGTTGTTGTAGCGGAAGAAAGTTCTTTTTTCGCTTTTTCAGCAGCTTCTTTTAATCTCTGAAGCGCCATCTTATCATTAGAAAGGTCTACGCCTTCTTTTGCCTTGAAGTCAGCCAGCATGTAATCTGTAATCTTCTGGTCGAAGTCGTCACCGCCAAGTCTGTTGTTACCAGCTGTAGAAAGTACTTCGATAACGCCGTCACCGATTTCGATGATAGAAACGTCGAATGTACCGCCGCCAAGGTCGTATACCATGATCTTCTGTTCTTTTTCATTGTCAAGACCGTAAGCAAGTGCAGCGGCAGTAGGCTCGTTTATAATTCTTAAAACTTCAAGACCTGCGATTTTACCAGCGTCTTTTGTTGCCTGACGCTGTGAGTCGTTAAAGTAAGCAGGAACAGTGATAACTGCCTGTGTTACTGTTTCACCAAGGTACGCCTCAGCGTCTGCCTTTAATTTTTGCAGAATCATTGCTGAAATTTCAGGGGGTGAGAATTTTTTGTCATCAATTGATACACGTCTGTCTGTACCCATATCTCTTTTAATAGAGCTGATTGTTCTGTCTGGGTTTGTTACTGCCTGACGTTTTGCAATCTGACCAACAAGGCGTTCGCCGTTTTTAGCAAAGGCAACTACTGATGATGTAGTTCTTGCACCTTCAGCGTTTGGTATAACAACGGGCTCTCCGCCTTCCATAACTGCTACACATGAATTTGTAGTACCTAAATCAATACCGATAATTTTACTCATAATAAATTTCCTCCTTTTTAATTAGCCACTTTTACTGTGGAATGTCTTATTACTTTATCTTTATACATATACCCTTTTCCAAATTCCTCAACTACAATGCTTTCCCCCTCGATGTTTTCATCGTCAACATGCATTACTGCGTTGTGGACTTCGGGATTTAAGGGTTTGCCTACTGCCTCAATAACTTTAACGCCAAGTTTTTCCAGTATTTCGTCAAACTGTCTTTTTATTAATACTATTCCGTCGTAACTTACATTGTCTTTGTCTGCTACTGCTCTTTCAAAGTTGTCAAGTACGGGAAGTATTGCTTCTACTACCTCTGCTGCCGCAATTGTGTAAATCTGAGTTTTCTCTTTGGCAGTTCTTTTTTTGAAGTTGTCAAACTCTGCCATAAGCCGTAAATATTTGTCATTTAATTCTTTTTCCACATCGACGGTTTCTTCTTTGGTTTCTTCTGCAACTTCTTCAGCCACATCATTTTTTATTTCTTCTGTCATTTCTCACCCTCCGGTTCTTTGTTAGACGTTAGTTTATCTATTTGCCCTGTCAGCAGTTTCAAAGTTGATACCGCTTTTGAATAATTCATTCTGGTAGGGCCGATAAATCCGATTGTGCCTGTGCCTTTTCCTTTAATATTGTATGAGGACAGCACAATGGAGCAGTCTTTTAATTCAATGGCATCGTTTTCGTTGCCGATTATAATTTTTACATCGGCGTTGTCAACACTTGCCGCCATTCTGTGTAAATTCTCTTTATTATCTAAAAATTCAAGCAACTCTTTTGCTTTCTGAACGTTGCTGTATTCCGGAAAATCAAGCAACTTTGAGGCACCGCTTATAAATACTTCGGAATTGTCTAAAGACTCGATACATTCGTTTACAAAATTAAGTACGGGAAGCAAAACCGATTTATAAACGTCCATCTCTGCCTGTATCTCGTAAATCTTTTCAAGATTAATCTTGCTTTTCACAACTCCTGCAAGATTCTCGTTTAACATATTGGATATTTTCTCGGTAACGGTGCTGTCTATATCGCAGTCAAAATAAATCTGTTTGTTTTTAACAATGTTTTTGTCCGTTACAACTATCAAAAGCGCAGAGTTTCTGTCAATCTGTACCATGTGGAAGTTTTTAATGTAACCGTTGTTGTTTCCTGCAGATGACCCCACGATAGTATAGTTTGTAAGGTAAGAATAAATACCTGTCAGTTCTTTTATCATTGAGTCAACTTCCGTTAACTGCAGTTCCATTAAAGAACGAAGGCGGTTTATTTCCGAAACAGAAAACTCGTAATTTTTCATAAGTCTGTCAACGTAAGTTCTGTATCCCATAGTTGAGGGAATACGACCTGCCGAAGTGTGGGGTTGTGTTAAAAGTCCCATTTCTTCCAAATCTGCCATTTCATTTCTTATTGTGGCAGAACTTACGCCTAACTCATCAAGTTTTGAAATGGTGCGTGAACCCACAGGCTCAGCAGTACGGATATAATGCTCTATTACTGCACCCAGTATTTTCTTTTTTCTTTCGCCTAAATCCATACCTGCACCTCCCTGACTTTTTCTTTTTGTTAGCACTCAATCAAGTCGAGTGCTAATCACTAGTTATAAGATACCACTTATTTTTCTGTTTGTCAATACCTTTTTAGAAATTTTTTACACAAAGTCACTCATTATAATATTGGAAACACTTATGCCCTCTTTTGTAAGCGCCATATTTTCCCCGTAAGTAATCAAATCAAGTTTTAAGTATTTGTCAATAACATCTTTGTACTTTTTATAAAAATCTATATTGTACAGTTCTTCTGCTTCCTTTATGTTAAAGCCGTCAGTTTTCCGAAGTCCTAAGAAAATATGTTCAGCCAAAGCATCAGCAGTTGTAAGTATTTCTTTTTCGGGCAAGTTGTTCTCAATATATTGTATCAGGTTTTCGCAGTTTTTATACCGCACGTTGTCAATTAGTGAACTTGCACCAAGTCCAAAGCCAATATAATTGTTTCTTTCCCAGTACTTTATATTGTGTCTGCAACTCATACCCTTTTTGGCAAAGTTTGAAATTTCGTACTGAATATAGCCCATTTGTTCAAGATACGAAACTGCATAATGATACATTTCCCGTTCTGTTTCTTCGTCAGGCAAATTCAGTTTCATATTATAAAAAGGCGTATTTGGCTCTACAATAAGAGAATAGCAGGATATATGCTCAGGGTTTAGTTTTACTACTTCCTCCAAAGTCTTTTTAAAAGAATTTAACGTCTGGTCGGGAAGTCCAAACATAATATCGGCATTTATGTTGTCAAATCCCGCATCCCTTGCCAAATTAAAAGTGGTTACAAAATCTTCAAAGGAATGTATTCTGCCAAGGGCTTTTAATTCGTCATTATTTGCCGACTGAACGCCGATACTTAATCTGTTCACTCCGTTTTTACGTAACAAAAGCAAACCCTCACCTTTTATTGTGGCAGGGTTTGCTTCTATAGTAAATTCACAGTTTTTGGTATTAAATTTATTGTTTACTGCACATATTATCCTTTCCAACAAATCAAGACGTAGTGTTGTAGGGGTACCGCCGCCAAAAAACACCGTATCGGCGTTTAAGTCGCCCTTAAAACTTTCTATTTCCTCAATAATTTTTTCAGTATATATTTCTTTTAAGGAATTCTTGTTGTCAAAGGAATTAAAATCGCAGTAGTTGCATTTTTTTACACAAAAGGGTATATGCACATAAACACCAATCATATCAGTCAAGTTTAAGCACCGACATAAATGCCTCCTGAGGTACTTCCACGGAGCCAACCTGTCGCATACGCTTTTTACCCTCCTTTTGTTTTTCAAGAAGTTTCTTTTTACGGGTAATGTCACCGCCATAGCATTTTGCAAGTACGTCTTTTCTCATTGCTTTAACGGTTTCTCTCGCAATAATCTTACTTCCTACTGCTGCCTGAATAGGTATTTCAAACAACTGTCTCGGTATTGCTTCTTTTAATTTCTCCGCAATTCTGCGGCCTCTTTCGTATGCTTTGTCCGTATGAACAATCAAACTAAGAGCATCTACCATTTCGCCGTTTAAAAGCATATCAAGTTTAACTAAAGTTGAACGCTGGTAACCGCAAAGTTCATAGTCAAAGGACGCATAACCTTTGGTACGTGATTTTAAAGCATCAAAAAAGTCGTATATTATTTCGTTAAGAGGCAGTTCGTAATGTAACGTTACTCTTGTACTGTCCAAATACTTCATATCCTTATATATGCCACGTCTTTGCTGACAAAGTTCCATTATATTACCCACATAATCTGTGGGAAGCATAATGTTTGCATCTACCATGGGTTCTTCCATATATGCAATTTCCACTGCAGGAGGCAGATTTGTAGGGTTGTCAATATCAATTTCCTCGCCATTGGTTTTAAAGCAGTGATAAATTACGCTTGGTGCTGTAGTAACCAAATCAAGATTGTATTCTCTTTCAAGACGTTCCTGAATAATTTCCATGTGCAATAACCCTAAGAAACCGCATCTGAAACCAAAGCCCAACGCTATAGAAGTTTCAGGCTCGAAACTTAACGATGCATCGTTTAACTGCAGTTTTCCAAGAGCGTCACGCAAATCTTCATAGTGTGCACCGTCTGCAGGATAGATACCGCAAAATACCATAGGATTTACTTTTCTGTAACCCGGGAGTGGCTCTTTTGCAGGGTTTTGTGCTAATGTTACAGTGTCACCTACTCTTGTATCAGAAACATTTTTAATACTTGCGGCAATGTAGCCAACCTCACCTACAGACAGGTTATTTGAAGGCACCATACCAAGAGGGTTTAAGTATCCCACTTCAACAACGTCAAACTCTTTGCCCGTTGCCATAAGCCGTATTGTGTCCCCCACTTTAACCTGTCCGTCAAATACACGGCAGTATATAATTACCCCTTTATAAGCATCGTAGTATGAATCAAAAATAAGTGCAGACAAGGGTTTATTTATGTCACCCTTAGGGGGTGGTACGTCCTGAACAATTTTCTCTAATACTTCCTCTATTCCTATTCCCTGTTTAGCGGAAATAAGAGGAGAGTCCTGAGCAGGAATACCTATTACGTTTTCTATTTCATCTTTTACCACCTGAGGCTGAGCAGAGGGTAAGTCGATTTTATTTATAACAGGCACAAGTTCAAGGTTGTTATCTATTGCAAGGTAAGTGTTTGCAAGGGTCTGCGCCTCTATTCCCTGAGAAGCATCTACAACTAAAACTGCGCCCTCACAAGCCGCCAAACTTCTTGAAACCTCGTAGTTAAAATCCACGTGCCCGGGGGTATCTATTAAATTTAAAATGTATTGTTTGCCGTCACGGGCGTTATAAACTACCCTTACGGCTCTTGCCTTAATGGTAATTCCTCTTTCACGCTCCAGTTCCATATTGTCCAAAATCTGTTCTTCCATCTCACGGGCAGTAAGAACGCCTGTGTGTTCCAGAAGGCGGTCTGCAAGAGTACTTTTGCCGTGGTCAATATGGGCAATAATACAAAAATTCCTGATGTTATCTGACATTTTGGTCCTCCAATAAATAATACTATGTATAGTATAACACATAAC
>JAFQVC010000053.1 GCA_017408205.1 Clostridia bacterium
ACAATTATGTGGGCGGTTATTGCTTCAGTTTGTCTTGTACTTGTATTTGGTATCGGTATAGCATCATACCTTGGTGCATTTTCGGGCGGCTCAAAAGAGGAAGAAGTTCCCAAACTTGTTGGCGAATTATACGAAGACGTAAAAAAAGAGTACGAAAAGGACAACATCAATATTGTTATGATTCAGGAGGTTGACAGTGCCAAATACGACCAGGGCGAGATAGTTTCGCAAGACCCTCAACCCGGCACAGTTAAGAAAACTCCCTTTGATGTAAGTGTAACCGTAAGTAAGGGCTCTAAAAAGAGCAGAATCATTAACTACGAACGTCAGGAATTTACCAATGTGGAATTTGAACTTAATAATCTGGGCTTTGAAGTAACAAAGGTGGAAGAAAACAGTTCAACTATTCCTAAAGATACCGTTATAAGAACAGAGCCAAAAGCAGGCGAAACCATTGAAACGGGAAGTGAAATCAAGGTTTATGTAAGCATCGGCCCTGAACTTGGTATGATTCCTATGCCTGACCTTGTAAACTTAAGTTATGCTCAGGCAAAAATTGTTATTGAAAACAATAACTTACGCCTTGGCAAAACAACCAGAGAGCCAAGTTCAAAACCAAACGGAACAGTTATCGGTCAGAGTATTCCCGTAAATGATGAAGTGGAAGAATTTACAGTTGTTGACCTTGTTTTAAGTTCAGGCGGTACAGCAACCAACGGGAAAACATATTCTGTTGCTGTTCCTTCCAATAAAGATAACACAAAGATAGTTGTGGTGCAAAACGGTTCTGTTATTCACAATCAGGTACACAACAAAAACGAGGGTGCCTTTACTGTTACGCTGTCGGGAAGCGGTGCAGTTAAAATTGAAGTGTATTATGACGATGTACTAAGCAAACAGGAAACAATTCAGTTATGATAAATGGTATTATAATAAAGGGTATCGGCGGTTTTTATTACGTTAAAACACAAGACGGAAAAGTAGCAACCTGCCGTGCCAGAGGGAAATTCAGAAAATTAAATATAACACCGATGGTTGGGGATAAGGTTGAAATTGCAGTAGTTAACGAAAATCCGTACGAGGGTGCCATCGAAAACATTCTTGACAGAAAAAATCATCTTATCCGTCCGCCCGTAGCAAATATTGACTGTATAGCGGTTGTAATTGCTGCAGCAAATCCTGCTCCTGATTTGTTTTTAATTGACAAACTGACTGTGTATGCTGCAAAAAACAACATTGAAGTAGTAATTGTAATCAACAAGACGGACTTGTCAAATGCAAAAGAAATTGCTGACATTTACAACAAGTGTGGTTATAATACTGTGTTTACCTGTGCAACGACGGGTGAGGGTGTAGATGCACTAAAAGAAAAAATTGCAGGAAAAATTACCGCTTTTGCAGGCAATTCAGGAGTTGGTAAATCAAGCATTTTAACCAACTTTGGTCTTAATCTGGAAACGGGTGACGTCAGTAAAATCAATCGTGGTAAACATACTACCCGCCATGTTGAATTGTTTGACATGGGAAACGGCGGATATGTTATTGACACCCCGGGTTTCAGTTTACTTGAAATCTCTGATATTTCGGCTTCAGAGTTAAAAGATTTATTCCCTGAATTTAAAGAATATGAGGACAATTGCAGATTTGTGGGCTGTGCTCACTTTGGTACAAAAGCCAACGCCTGTGGTATAGTTAAAGCGGTAAACGACGGTATAATTCCCGAAAGCAGATTTGAGAGTTACACCAGATTATACGAGGTGTTAAAGGAGATAAAGGATTATGATTAAAATTTCACCATCACTTCTTTCTGTAGATTTTACCAAAATGGGTGAAGAAATAAAAAAAATAGAGTCCAACGTTGATATGCTTCATTTAGACGTTATGGACGGACATTTTGTCCCCAATATAAGTTTTGGTATGCCAGTTATTAAAGCGGTAAGAGGAATAACTAATATTACTTTAGATACCCATCTTATGATTTCCAATCCGTCAAAATATTTAGACGAATTTGTAAAAATCGGAAGCGATATAATTACTGTTCACGCTGAAGCCCCCGATGAGATTCTGGAATGTTTAAAACATATAAAGAAATCAGGCAAAAAGGCGGGGATTGCAATAAATCCCGATACGCCAAACAGTATCCTTGATAAGTACGCAGGATATTTTGATATGGTACTTCAGATGACGGTTTTTCCCGGCTTTGGCGGTCAGGGTATGATTATGGAGGCAGTAAACAAAATCCCCGAAATTCGTAAAATGGTTGGAAATGATATTGACATTGAAGTTGACGGGGGAATTTATATTGAAAATGTGCACGAGGTTGTATCAAAAGGTGCAAATGTTATTGTCAGTGGTACGGGCATTTTCGGTCAGCCAGACATTAAAAAAGCGGCTGTTGATATGAGGCGTGCCTGCGAAAGTTACGAGGTGAAATGAATTGGGTAGAAGAGCGTTTATATATGCGGCAGGAGATTTTTCCTACGACGACCTTTCTCTTTATTACAGAATAAAGTTGAACGATGATGATATGATTATCTGTGCAGACGGCGGATACAATCTTGCAACAGAGGTGGGTGTTACGCCTGACGTCGTAATTGGTGATATGGACTCTGTTTCGGGTAATGTTCCCGAAAATGTCAAAACATACAGATATCCGTGCAAGAAAGACAAGACCGATTTA
Organism: Clostridia bacterium; assembly: GCA_017408205.1. Classification (GTDB taxonomy): domain Bacteria; phylum Bacillota; class Clostridia; order Monoglobales; family Firm-18; genus RGIG1864. Next base: position 2,681 of record JAFQVC010000053.1, read on the forward strand.
CATATTTGTGTTGATTTTGCATTGCAAAACGGTTGCGATGAAATAATACTTCTTGGTGCGTTGGGCAAAAGACTTTCTCACACTTTAGGAGCAATAATGCTTCTGGAATACATTCACAACAACGGTGCGACAGGTGTTATTTTTACATCCAACACTAAAATTATGCTTGTGTCAGACACAGCAATAATTAAAAAAGACAATTATGATTCACTTACAATAATTCCCCTTACTTGTATTGCGGAAGGGGTTACCACTACGGGACTTAAGTATCCTTTAAACGACCATGATATGACAAGACAGGACAATCTCGGAATAAGTAACGAGTTTGAAAATGATGTTGCGACTATCTCGGTTAAGAAGGGCTTACTTGTTGTAATTTTAGAAAATTTACTTGGTTTTTAAGGTGTTAAGATGAGGTTAAAAGATACTGTTAAAAGAATAGATTATTTTTCAATGATATGCACACTTGTTTTATTTATTATCGGAACGGTGTTTGTTTTCAGTGCCACAAAATCCCTTGACTCAAACTTAAAGTACATTATAATACAGACAGTTGCTATGCTTATTGGTCTGGTGCTTATGTATATTATCACTTTAATGGATTATGACGATATGAGTCTGTTCTGGAAATTTATTGCAGGCGGTTGTATATTTCTTCTGATTCTTGTTTTGTTTATAGGTCAGGGTAAAGAATCAACAGGCACAAAGGGCTGGATAAGGTTTGGTCCTATAGGTATTCAACCCGCGGAATTTGTTAAAATCGGCTTCATAATTACGTTATCTAAGCACATCGACAGTATTGGTGAGGGTATTAATGACATAAGAAATATACTGATGTTACTTTTACATCTTGCAGTTCCTGTGTTTTTAATACTTTTACAGCCCGACTTCGGTACTGCAATGGTTTTTATCTTTATTTTTGTAGTGATGGTTTTTGTTGCGGGAATCAACTGGAAATACATTTTGTGTGCAATAGGTGCAGGAGGAGTTCTTGCAGTAATCGCCTGGAACTTTTTATTAAACGACATACAAAAACAACGTTTTTATGCATTTTTATATCCTGAGATTGCACCTACCACTTACGGATACCACGTACTGCAGAGTAAAATAGCAATTGGCTCGGGTGGTTTCTCGGGTAAAGGAATTTTTAAAGGAATACAGACACAACTTGGTATTTTACCTGAAAAACACACAGATTTTATTTTTGCTGTAATAGGAGAAGAAGGCGGTTTTATACTGTCAGTAATCGTTGTAGCGTTACTTCTTGCACTTATTGTAAGGACTGTAATTATTGCTAAAAATGCAAGGAATTTTGAGGGTAGTTGCATTTGCATAGGCGTAGCCGCAATGTGGTTTTTTCACATACTTGAAAATATAGGTATGACAATCGGGCTTATGCCTGTTACGGGTATACCGTTACCCTTTGTAAGTTACGGCGGCTCGTCACTTTTAACAAATTTTATTGCACTTGGACTTGTGCAGAATGTTTATATGAGAAAAAAATCAATAACCTTCTTCTAAAATCTTGTTTTAGCGGAAAAATTGTGATATAATGTCAATATTGTGTATAGTTTTGAAAGGAATGAAAATAAATGAAAGAACAGTTACAAAGTATTAAAGCATCTGCACAAACTGAAATTAACGAAATCGTAAGTGCCGAACAATTAGAAGCATTCCGTGTAAAATACCTTGGAAAAAAAGGTGTTTTAACTGATGTTCTGAAAGGAATGGGTAAATTATCAGCAGAAGAACGCCCTGTAATCGGTCAACTTGCAAATGAAATCAGAAATTTTTTAGAAGATATCGTTTCTAAGATGCAAAATGAAATCAAGGCAAAAGAACTTGAAGAGAAAATCAAATCAGAAAAAATTGATATAACAATGCCCGGCGAAAAATTTGTAACAGGTGGCAGACATCCTTTAACTCTTGTTCTTGATAAATTAAAGGACATATTTATCGGTATGGGCTTCTCTATTGTAGAAGGTCCCGAAATAGAACTTGACTATTACAATTTTGAGGCGTTAAATTTACCGCCTGACCATCCTGCAAGAGATACACAGGATACATTCTACATTACAGATAATGTTCTTTTAAGAACACAGACTTCTCCTGTTCAGGTAAGAACTATGGAGCAGCAAAAACCGCCTATTCGCATTATCGCTCCCGGACGTGTTTTCAGAAGTGACAGTGTTGACGCTACTCACTCACCTGTTTTCCACCAGATTGAGGGACTTGTTGTTGACAAGGGCGTTACAATGGCTGACTTAAAAGGTACTCTTGATACATTCTGCAAAAAACTTTACGGTGAGGGTATCCAGTCAAGATTCAGACCGCATCACTTCCCCTTTACTGAACCGAGTGCTGAAATGGATATTTCCTGCCCTGCCTGTCACGGTAAAGGATGCCGTGTTTGCAAAGGCGAGGGATGGGTTGAAATTTTAGGTGCAGGTATGGTTCATCCTAAAGTTTTAAAGAACTGCAACATTGACCCTGAAGTTTACAGCGGTTTTGCATTTGGTATCGGTCTTGAACGTGTTGCTATGCGTCAGTTTGATATTGACGATTTGCGTCTGTTCTATGAAAACGATTTGAGATTTTTAAAACAATTTTAAGGGGAGAGTAGAAAAGTTATGAAAGTACAGTTATCCTGGATAAAAGACTTTGTTGATATAGATGTTACACCAAAACAGTTTGCTGACGATATTACTATGAGCGGCACAATGGTGGAATCTATAGAACAACAGGGTGAAGATATTATAAACGTTGTTGTCGGTAAAATTTTAAAAATAGAAAAGCACCCCGATGCTGATAAACTTGTAGTTTGTCAGGTAGATGTGGGTGACGAAGTTGTGCAAATTGTTACAGGTGCTACCAATGTTTTTGAGGGTGCTGTTATTCCTGTTGCAAAAGACAATTCCACTTTGCCTGTTGGCAAGATTAAAAAGGGTAAATTAAGAGGCGTTGAAAGTTGCGGTATGCTATGTTCTGACGAAGAACTTGGCATTGCAACAAAACCCGCAGAGGGTATTATGATACTTGATGACAGTTATCAAGTTGGTACCGACATAAGAGAAGCACTTCACCTAAACGAGTGTATTGCCGAATTTGAAATTACATCCAACAGACCTGACTGTTTGAGCGTAATCGGACTTGCAAGAGAAGTTGCGGCAACGTACAATAAACCGTTAAAACTTCACGTTCCTGAAGTTAAAGAATGCGGCGGAGACATTAATAACTTTGCTAAAGTTTCAGTTTTAGACAAAGATTTATGTTTAAGATACACTGCAAGAGGTGTTAAAAACGTAAAAATTGCTCCATCACCCGATTGGTTGAGAAACAGACTTGAAAACGCAGGTGTTCGTTCAATCAATAACATTGTTGATATTACAAACTACGTAATGCTTGAATATGGTCAGCCCATGCACGCTTTTGATATGAGATTTATCAGCGGTAATGAAATTATTGTACGTCGTGCTAAAGACGGTGAAATAATCACCACATTAGACGAGGTTGACAGAAATCTTGACTCTGAAATGCTTGTAATTTCGGACTGTGAAAAAGCAGTTGCAGTTGCGGGTGTAATGGGCGGATTTAACAGCGAAATCAAGGACGATACAACGGAAATATTATTTGAAAGTGCCACTTTCCTTGGAAGTTCTGTAAGAAAGACTGCTAAAAAAATCGGTTTAAGAACAGAATCTTCTGCAAGATATGAAAAAGGTCTTGACCCGCACAATACTTTAAATGCTGTTAACAGAGCGTGCGAGTTAATTGAACTTTTAGGTGCGGGAGAAGTAGTATCAGGCGTAATTGATGTTTACGACAAATTGCCCGAAAACAATGTAATTAAGTTCAGACCCCAAAAGATTAATGAGTTTTTGGGTACAGATATCAGCAAAGAAGAAATGGTTGATACATTTAAAACTCTGGAAATAAAAGTTGACGGAGACAACTTAATTATCCCTACTTTCAGAAATGATATTGAAGGTGAAGCGGATATAGCGGAAGAAGTAGCAAGAATTTACGGTTACAACAACATTCCGTCAACGTTAATAAAAGGCGAAGCCATTGTTGGGGAGAAAAACGACAAGCAGAAAACCCTTGACAAGGTTATGGATGTATTCTCTGCTATGGGATTTTACGAATCAATTACTTTGTCATTTAACTCACCAAAAATATACGAGAAATTAAACATCGAGCCACAAAGTTATATTAAGATTTCTAATCCTCTGGGCGAAGACCAGAGTATTATGAGAACTACTGTAATCGGCTCAATGCTTGACACGGTTGCTGTTAATTACAATTACAGAAACGAAGAAGCATACCTTTACGAAATCGGTACAAAATACTTAAAGGTTGAGGACAGCGAACTTGCTGACGAAAAGCAGGAAATTGTTGCAGCTATGTATGGTAAAAATGTTGACTACTACACCGCAAAAGGTGTTCTTGAAAAATTGTTTGAACAGTTTGGTATTTCATACTATGAAATCGAAAGAGAAACTGAGAACAACATATTCCACCCCGGACAGTCTGCTAAAATCCTTTTAAAGAGAAAGCATTGTGCGACTGTGGGCAGAGTTCACCCGAAAGTTCTTGACAACTTCGGAATCAACGTTCCCGTATATATGGTTGTTATTGATTTTGAAGCAATAATGGAAAACAAAAAGACAGCAAAATCATATAAACAATTACCTAAATTCCCTGCGGTTACAAGAGATATCGCAATGATAGTTGACGAAGAAGTAACTGTAAGAGAAATAGAGGATATCATTAGAAAAACAAAAACAAATATTATTGAATCCTGGAAACTGTTTGACGTTTACAGAAGCGAACAAATCGGTGCAGGAAAGAAGAGCATAGCATATTCAATAGTATTCCGTTCAATGGACAAAACTTTGACTGATGACGATGTAAATCCTGTTATGGACAATATTTTAAATCAGTTATCAGAAAAATTTGGTGCAGAACTAAGAAAAATGTAATTTAGGAGGGTTGCCGGATGCAGGAAACAACAAAATTTGATTTACACGACAACAAAGAAATTTATGCAAGAGAAATACTTGACACAGTTTATAACGCGTTAAAAGAAAAGGGATATAACCCAATAAGTCAGATTGTGGGATACATTTTGTCAGGTGACCCCACATATATTACAGGTCACAACAACGCCCGTTCTATTATCAGAAAATTAGAACGTGACGAATTGTTGGAAGAAATAGTTAAAGAGTATCTTAAGGAGAAATAATCTGTGAATAAGGCCGTAAAAACAGTTAGTTTTATTGTTGTTGCAACATTTTTATCTAAACTGATGGGTCTGTTTCGTGATATTTTGGTTGCCAATTACTACGGAACAGGTGTTTTGGGTACTGCGTTTTTAAACGCAAGTACCATTCCCGTTGCGTTTTTTGATTTAACTTTAGGTGCAGCAATTTTATCAAGTTTCATACCTGTTTTTAACGGCTTTTTGCAAAGAGGGGAAAAAGAAAAGGCGTTTGAGTTTTCCAACAGTTTTATTAACCTTGTATTTTTAATTACTGTTGTTTTCTCTGTTGTCGGCTCTTTGTTTCCCCATATCCTTGTCAACATTGTTGCAAGCGGTATTGGTGCTCATGCAAAAGACCTTACCTCGCAGTTACTTATAATACTTCTGCCTACAACAATATTTACGGGGCTTGCATACAGCGTTGTGGGAATTTTACAATCCTTTGACGAGTTTAATATTCCTGCGATTATAAGTCTGGTATCAAATCTGATTGTTATCGCCTACCTTTTGTTATTTAATGGTAAATTTGGAGTTTACGGACTTGCAATCAGTATGCTTATTGGCTGGAGTATGCAGTTGTTTGTACAAATTCCTGCTCTTATTAAAAAGGGTTATAGATACAGATTCACCTTAAACTTTAAAAATGATGGAATTAAAGATGTTGCAAAACTGTCTTTGCCGATTCTTATTGCCTCGTGGGTGCAACCCATAACCGTACTTATAAACAAGAATTTTGCTTCGTATTTATACAGTGGAAGCGGGTCAGCGGCACTCGACTATGCTAACCGCCTTTACATTATTGTAGTAGGTGTATTTGCATTTGCCATAACAAATTATATCTTTCCGTCAATGTCCCGTTTTGGTACTGACGGAGATAAGGAACAGTTTTCAAAAGTTTTAAAATCATCAATAAAAACTATTGTACTTATTACAGTGCCTATTTTTTTAGGTATGATGCTGTTATCAAAAGAAATAATTACCATTGTTTATGCAAGAGGGGAGTTTGATGAACTGTCCGTCAAACTGTGCTCTGGTGCTCTTTTCTTCTACAGTATGGGAATGGTAAGTTACGGTTACAACGAAATAGTAAACAAGTGCTTTTATGCACTTAAAAAGGCGAAAGTTCCAATGATTGCATCAGTTCTCGGTATAGGGCTGACTGCTGTTTTATCATTTGCATTTATGAAATATACAGAATTTGGCGTAAACGGACTTGCGCTTTCGTCATCTGTGGGATTGATTTTTGTTTCAGTTATTCTTTCCGTTTTTGTAAACAGGGAATTTTATAAACTTATAGACGGCAAATTACTGTTTGGTATTTTAAAAATCTTTGTTTGCGGTTTAGTAATGTTTGCAGTTGGTTTTTTAGTTAAAACAGTTACCGCAGGTCTTGGAATGATTTTGTCTGTTGTAATGACGGTTATAGTA
>JAFQVC010000054.1 GCA_017408205.1 Clostridia bacterium
GCACATACTGCAATTACCCCCTACGGACTGCTTAAGGGTTTTGAAACAGTTAAATCTGCAGTAGATGATGAAAAAATGAACGAATTTTTAAAGGGCTGTATTTTTGACGAAATAATACCTACCCTTGATTTGCCGGAGGAAGAACTGGTAAATTACGCGCAGGATGTTTTAATCAGGTTTTCAAACCCACATATAAAGCACCTTTTGTCAAGTATCTCTTTAAATTCCGTAAGCAAATATAAGGTGCGCGTATTGCCCTCGGTAAAAGAATATATTAAACGCTTTGATAAAATACCGCAGAAACTTGTGTTTGCTTTGGCAAAACTAATTGAGTTTTATAAAAAGGGAACACCTACAGACGACAGCAAGGTTATTGACTTTATAAAAAACAGTACAGTTTCGGAAATACTTAAAAACACCGCCCTTTGGGGAGAAGATTTAACATTTCTTGAAAGTGAGATAGAAAAATATGTTGATTAACCAGAAGGATAACGTGGAAATTAACCTTGAAAACGGTCACAAATATGCAAGAACTGATATAAACTGCGGTGAGTTTGTTGTAAAGTACGGTGAGGTAATAGGCGTTGCCGTACAGGACATAAAAAAAGGAGAACACGTTCATTCCCATAACCTTAAAACAAATTTAAAAGGGAAGACGGAATATACATATACTCCTGCGGAAATACCGTATCAGATACAAAACAGTGATATGACTTTTATGGGTTACCCCAGAAAAAATGGTGACGTAGGTATAAGAAACGACGTGTGGATTATAAACACAGTTGGCTGTGTAAATAAAACTGCAGAAAAACTTGCGAAAATAACAGGAGCAAAGTCCTTTCCTCACCCTTACGGTTGCTCACAACTGGGCGATGACCACCAGAATACTGCAAAAATTCTGGCAAATTTAGCAATGCACCCTAACTGCGGAGGGGTGTTGGTCCTTGGTCTTGGTTGTGAAAACAACAATATTGAAGTTTTTAAAAAGTTTTTGGGCGACAGAGAAAATATTGAGTTTTTAAATGTTCAGGACTATGATGACGAAATAAAACAAGGTGTAAAACTGATTAAAAAACTTAAGAAAAATGCAAATAAAGTAAAAAGAGTAAAAACTCCTGTGTCAAAACTGAAAATCGGTTTAAAGTGCGGAGGAAGTGACGGTTATTCGGGAATTACAGCAAATCCTTTAGTTGGTGAACTTTGCGACAAACTTATATCACTTGGCGGTACGGCAGTTCTGTCCGAAGTACCCGAAATGTTTGGTGCTGAGCATATTTTGATGAACAGAGCACAAAACGAGGACGTGTTTAATAAAATAGTAGATTTGATTAACAATTTTAAAGATTATTTTGTAAGACACGGTCAGGAAATATACGAAAACCCTTCACCGGGCAACAAGGCAGGGGGAATTACCACTTTGGAAGAAAAATCCCTCGGTTGTATCCAAAAAGGCGGTAACGCTGTTGTTACCGACGTTCTGGATTACGGAGAAACCGCAACAAAAGCAGGACTTAATTTATTAAACGGTCCGGGAAATGATATGGTTGCAGTAACAAACCTTGCCGCAAGCGGAGTGCATTTAATACTGTTTACCACAGGACGGGGAACACCCCTTGGAAGTGTTGTACCCACAATAAAAATTTCCACCAACAAAAAACTTGCACATAAAAAATCAAACTGGATAGATTTTGACGGAAGCCCCTTTGGACAGGATAAAGATTTGTGCAATAAACTGTTTGATTTTGTCATAGATACCGCAAACGGAAAGAAAACTAAAAATGAAATAAACGGATATGAAGAAATAGCAATATTTAAGGATGGGGTAACTCTATAAGTATTTTCTGTAAGGGATAGGAAAAATTGTTCAGAACGGAAAAACCGAACAAGCAAGCCATTGGCTTGCGGTGGTAACCCGAAGGCGTACAAAGGTACGTCGAGCGGTGAGGTTTTTTTCGTAGTAAAAACAAAAAGGAAAACATCAAACGATGTTTTCCTTTTATTTTTACGTTCTGGGCTATTTTTACATCCCTATTATATTATTCGAACAACTTACCGTATTTAGTCCAATGTTCGTATTTCTCTTTTGCCTGTTTTTCTGCTTCCTCGAACAACATTTCTGCTTTATCGGGGAATTTACGAGCAAGTGAACTGTATCTTACTTCGTTCATAATGAAATCTCTGTAAGAAGCATCAGGTGCTTTTGAATCCATCTGGAACGGATTTTTACCTTCTGCAGATAATTTGGGGTCAAATCTGAATGTGTGCCAGTAACCAGCCAAAACTGCATTTTTGATAATCTTCTGAGTATCTGTCATACCGCCTTTGATACCGTGGTTGATACAAGGAGCATAACCGATAATGATTGAAGGACCGTTATAAGCAACCGCTTCTTTAATTGCCTTAACTGTCTGAGCCATATCGTAGCCAAGAGCAACTTGTGCAACGTAAACATAACCGTAAGACATAGCGATTTCTGCAAGGTTCTTTTTCTTAATTGGTTTACCGCCTGCAGCGAACTGAGCAACAGCACCTGTAGGTGTTGATTTAGATGCCTGACCGCCTGTGTTTGAGTAAACTTCAGTATCAAATACCATAATGTTTACATCTTCGCCTGATGCGATAACGTGGTCTAAACCGCCAAAGCCGATATCGTAAGCCCAACCGTCGCCACCGAAGATCCAAACTGCTTTTTTAGCAAGGAATTCTTTGTAGTCAAGAATTTCTTTTGCTTCGTCACAGCCACATGCTTCAAGTGCTGCAACCAATTCTTTTGTAGCGGCAGCATTTGCTTCGCCGTCTTCATAAGTTTCTAACCATTTAGCACGAGCGTCTTTTATAGAATCGCAAGTAAGTGCTTCAATTTGTTCTTTTAATCTTGTTCTTAACTGTTTAGCAGCAACTGCCATACCAAGACCGTGCTCAGCATTGTCTTCGAACAATGAGTTAGCCCAGGCAGGACCGTGTCCTTCGTGGTTAACTGTGTATGGTGTTGAAGGAGCAGAGCCACCCCAGATTGAAGAACAACCTGTAGCATTTGAAATATATGCTCTTTCACCGCAGATTTGAGTGATAAGTTTTGCATAAGGTGTTTCACCGCAACCTGCACAAGCGCCTGAGAACTCAAGTAACGGCTGACGGAACTGTGAATTCTTAACGTTAAGCGGCTGAGCAAGTACGTCTGCTTTAGGAGCAAGTTTAACACCGTAGTTGAAGCATGCCTGCTGGTCAAGTTGTGAGTCGATTGGTTTCATAACCAATGCTTTTTCTTTTGCAGGACAAACTTTAGCACAGTTACCGCAACCTGAGCAGTCCATAACTGTTACAGCGATACCGAATTCGTATTCGCCCATATCTTTACCAATCATTTTCTTGTGTTTCATATTTGCAGGAGCGTTTTTAACTTCCTCTGCGTTCATAACAACAGGTCTGATTGCAGCGTGAGGACAAACAAGTGAACACTGGTTACACTGGATACAGTTTTCAGGAATCCATTCGGGAACGTCAACTGCAATACCTCTCTTTTCAAAGGCAGCCATACCCTGTGGCAAGTGACCGTCAACCATGTTCATAAATGTTGATACAGGAATCTTGTCACCTCTTTGTGCATTACATGGAGCAAGAACGTCTTTAACGAATGCAGGAACATCAAGTTCTTTTGCTGCTTCGTCTTTTGCATCTGCCCATTCTGCAGGAACATCGATTTTATTGATGTTTGCTTCGCCTTTAGCGATTGCTTCGTGGTTCATATTAACGATTTTTTCGCCTTTAGCACCGAAAGATTTAACAACTGCTTCTTTCATATATTCTACTGCTTTGTCAAAAGGAATAACGTCAGCAATTTTGAAGAATGCAGACTGAAGCACGATTGATGTTTTGTTGCCAAGACCGATTTCTTTAGCAATACCGATAGCATCGATAGTGTAAAGTGAAATATTGTTCTGGGCAATATATCTCTTCATTTTTGCAGGTAATCTTTCTGAAAGTTCTTTTGTATCCCAAGCGCAGTTTAATAAGAATTTGCCGCCAGGTACCAAATCTTCAACCATATCATATTTGTCAACATAAGATGGGTTGTGACAAGCAACAAAGTTTGCTTTGTTGATAAGGTAAGTTGATTTGATTGGTTTTTTACCGAATCTCAAGTGAGAAACTGTGATACCGCCTGATTTTTTACTGTCGTAAGCAAAATATGCCTGAGCGTAAAGGTCAGTGTGGTCACCGATAATTTTAATTGAGTTTTTGTTGGCACCAACTGTACCGTCTGAGCCAAGACCCCAGAACTTACATGCTGTGTTGCCTTCTGCAGAAGTGTCAGGATTTTCAACTCTTGGAAGTGAAAGATTTGTAACGTCATCTTCGATTGCAAGAGTGAAGCCTTTAACAGGTTCTTTTGCATCAAGGTTTCTGTATGTTGCAATAACGTCTGCAGGAACTGTGTCTTTTGAACCAAGACCGTATCTTCCGCCTACGATTACAGGAGCGTTTGCATTACCTGCGTAACAAGCACATACGTCAAGATATAATGGCTCACCGATTGAACCGGGTTCTTTTGTTCTGTCTAAAACTGCAATTTTCTTACAAGTAGCAGGAACTGCTTTTAAGAATGCTTCAACAGGGAAAGGTCTGTATAGACGAACTTTGATAAGACCTACTTTTTCGCCTTTTGCTGTTAAATAATCGATTGTTTCTTCAATAGTGTCACAGATTGAGCCCATTGCAACAATAACTTTTTCAGCATCGGGAGCACCGTAGTAGTTAACCAAACCGTAGTTTGTACCGATTTTAGCGTTAACTTTGTTCATATATTCTTCAACTACTGCAGGGATTTCGTTGTAATATTTGTTACATGCTTCTCTGTTCTGGAAGAAGATATCAGGATTCTGAGCACTACCGCGAAGAACAGGGTGTTCAGGGTTAAGAGCGTTGTTTCTGAACTCTTTAACAGCGTCCATATCAACCATTTCTTTTAAATCTTCATAATCCCATACTTCGATTTTGTCGATTTCGTGAGAAGTTCTGAAACCGTCAAAGAAGTGTAGGAAAGGAACTTTACCTTTGATTGTAGATAGGTGAGCAATTGCGCCTAAGTCCATAACTTCCTGAGGGTTGTTTGAGCAAAGCATTGCATAACCTGTCTGACGGCAAGCCATAACGTCTGAATGGTCACC
>JAFQVC010000055.1 GCA_017408205.1 Clostridia bacterium
AATATGCCTATACTTGGATTTAGCAAGAAGTTATAATTGAATTAAAAGCCATTTCTGTTGAAATGGCTTTTTCTTTTGAAAATCATACTATTTTCCCTATAATTATAGGAATTTTCCATTGAGCATAGTTTTTTCCCTATGCTATAATATGATTGAAATTACAATAATGGGGGTATAGTGTTGAAAACAGTAAAATTTGGTATTATAGGATGCGGTCTTATGGGTAAGGAATTTGCAGGTGCCGTTGGCAGATGGTCTCATCTTGAGGAAATTTGTGCGAAGCCTGAGATTGTTGCTGTGTGCGATACAAATCCTGCGTCACTTGACTGGTTTTTAAACCGCATAACAACCATTAAATATAAATACACAGATTACAAGGAACTACTGGCAAATGAAGAGATTGATGCAATATATTGCGCTGTTCCCCACGTTTTGCATCAGCAGATTTATGTAGATATAATTAATTCAGGCAAACACTTTATGGGTGAAAAGCCTTTCGGTATGGATATGGCACAGAATGAAAAAATTATGGAGGCAATAAATAACCATCCCGATTCTGTAATACGCTGTGCAAGTGAGTTTCCTTTTTACCCTGCATGTCAGAAACTTATACAGTATATTAAAGAGGGCAAAACAGGAAGAATACTTGAAGTTAAAGCAGGTTTTTGCCACTCAAGCGATATGAATCCCAATAAGCCCATTAACTGGAAAAGGGTAAAAGAAATAAATGGCGAATACGGCTGTATGGGAGATTTGGGACTTCACGCCGAGCACATTCCTTTCCGCCTTGGCTGGGTGCCTGAAAACGTGTGTGCAAAATTAAGCAATTACATAACAGAAAGACCTGACGGAAAAGGCGGTATGGCAAAATGCGAAACCTGGGATAACGCAACTCTTGTTTGCGATACAAAGGACAGTCTTGGCAATAAATTCCCCATCACATTTGAAATGAAACGTATGCAACCGGGTGCTACAAACGACTGGTATCTTGAAGTATACGGAATGGATATGTCACTTCGTTTCTCAACTACAGACCCTAACGCTTTCTTCTTTACAGAAGCAATGGATAATGAACAGGCATGGTGCAGAATAGTGGTAGGAAATAAACCCCAGATTAAAACTGCAACAGGTGCTATTTTCGAATTCGGCTTTGCAGATGCGATTTTGCAGATGTGGGCGGCATTTCTTTGGGAAATCGAGGGCAGAGAACTGGATTTCGGCTGCGTAAGACCTGAAGAAACAGTGCTTTCTCATAAACTGCATACTGCAGCACTTCGTTCTGAGAAAGAAAACATTATTGCGAAATTATAAGAAAGGAAGAATTACATAATGCTAAAAAATATTTCACGTTCCCTTGTTGATATTTTGGGTGAAGAATATATGGCTGCAGTTTGTTCCGTTGCCGTTAACGTAAAAGGTATGGACAAGGCAGAGGCAGATGCCCTTGCAAATGAAAAAATCGACTTTTTCCCTGAAAGTTATGTGTCAAAAATGCACGAACTTGCTGTAAAAACAGGCGAAAAAATAGTTGACGGTTTTGAAAATTCAGAAAATGGTGCGCCTACAAATGCTTTCGGCAAAGCGGCACATAACTGTATGGCACCTTTGGGCGGTGTTGGCTGCACCAGAATAGGCGAGGACGGTAAAAGTTACTTAATCGCAAAAAGTGAGCATTATCACGCGTCCCTTGGTCACAGTTTCCCCGGCTACAAACTTATTGATAATGCAAGAAAACTTGGTATTTTAAATGCAACTCACAATAACACAAGAGGATATATAACACGTCTTGCAGAACGCCGTATTGTTGCTGCGGCAAATGGTATGAATATGGAGGCGGATATTGACGCTATATTGTCATCAAAAGAACCACAGGTACTAAACAGAGTTATTAACCTTGAAACAGGAAGCTTAGCAGTAGAAGCAGGTATCAAAATGATGCTTTCACGTTTTTATTGCCTGGACAGCAGTTTTGATGCACCCGTATATGACGGAAAAATCCCCGTGTTCCTTGTAATGGAGGACAATAAAGAGGGGTTTGGTGCAAACTATCACGGTACAACTGTAATTGCACAGACACTTCGCGGTATGTGGCCTGACTTTTATGAAAAATGCCACACAAACGACATTTACAAAGTTGTAAGCGTTAAGAAAAATGACATAAACGACTTTAAAGAAAAAATTGAGAAATACAACAGCGGAAAATATAAAACTGCGGGATTTTTGCACGAAATTATCCTTATGAATTACGCGGGTATCCGCCTTACAAAGGAATTCTTGCAAAGTGCACATCAGTTGTGTAGAGCAACCGATACACTTATACTGGTTGATGAAATCCAGTCCTGTATGTGGTACGACGGAATGTTCCTTTTCCGTAAATACGACCTGCATCCTGATTTTGCAGTAATAGGTAAAGGTTTCCCAGGCGGTGAATACCCTGCAAGTAAGATAATTACAACTGCTCCTGCCGATACACTAAATCAGTTCGGCGCACTGGTTACAAACGGTCAGGAGGAACTTGCCTCTCTTGCTTACCTTATCACTATGGAATTCTCCGCACAAAACGGTAAAGAAATTGAAGAAATGGGCGATAAAATCGAAAAGGGAATACTTGAACTTACTAAAAAGTATCCTGATTTGCTTCCGCCTCCCGAAGGTCTTGGTCACCTTTCTTCAATCCACTTTAAAAACGTTGAAGATGCAGCGAAATTTACTAAGATTATGAACGATATGTGCGTAGATATAAGTGCGCAACTTTATAAGCCCGACTGTCCTCCGGCAGTGCTTATAAAACCGCCGCTTATAACTGACGAAAAAATACTTGAAGTACTTCTTGAAAAAATAGAAGAGGGACTTAATAAATTATTGTAGGTGAAGTATATGGAATACTTAATAGGTCTTGATATAGGAACATCTTCCGTAAAAGGTGTTCTTATGACAACAAAAGGTGAAGTTATAAAAACTGCACACGGCAGTTTCGATTATACCAAAACCGATAAAGGCGAAGTGTATATTGAAGCAGACAAGTTTATAGATGTTTGTTTTGGTGCAATAAAAGAACTGGCACAGGGTGAAATAAAGGGAATTTGTGCATCTTCTGCAAGCGGCAATATGCTGCTTCTTGATAAAGATGACAAGCCCATTACTCCCATATACAACTGGCAGAACAGACGTGTTACAACAGAGCCCGACGAAATATTAAAAGACATCGACAGAGAAGAACTTTATAAAAAAATCGGGTGGCCTTTTTCGGGGAAAGCATTCCCTCTGGCTGAACTTTGCTACATAAAAAAACATAACCCCGAATTGCTTGAAAAATGCAAAACGGTTTGTATGAGTACGGAGTACCTGTACTACAAACTGACAGGCAAATGGGGTATAAGCAGTTCTGCAGGAACAACCTTTTACCTTATAGACCAGGAAAAAGGTACATATATAACTGAACTGTTAGATATTTTCGGGATTAAAGAAAATCAACTTCCGCCAGTTATGCCCTGCGGAAGTAAATTAGGTGGAGTTACAAAGGAAGCATCGGAACAGTGCGGTCTTCTGGCAGATACTCCCGTAGTACTTGGAAGTTTTGACCACCCCTCTGCCGCAAGAGGAACAGGAGTGTCAAAGGAGGGCGAAGTCCTTTTGTCCTGCGGTACCTCCTGGGTTGGCTTTTTCCCTGTTAATGACCGTAACAAACTGGCACAAGCAAAAGTACTGATAGACCCGTTTTTATCAGAAAATGGCGGACCGTGGGCAGGTATGGTTTCTGTGGCATCTTTGTCCGAAAGAATAAGGCAATACACTCACCACTTTATTGACAGTTCCGAAAAATGCTACGATATACTGGCAGAACTGGCAAAGAAAAGCGTTTTGGGTGCAAACGGGCTTAGTATTTGTCTTTTAGACCAGCCAGACGACGAAAAAGTAAAAGGTTATTCAAAAGAAGATGTTGCAAGAGCCATTATGGAGGGTGCAGTTAATCTTCTTAAAGACAAACTTGAGGTGCTTAAAACTATGGGCATAACACCAAAAACTGCATTTATGGTGGGCGGTCCCTCGGAATGTCCTTTGTATTCACAACTGATTGAGCAGATTTGCGGTATGTCTGTCCGTGTGCTTCATGGCTCAAATGCAGGAGCGGTAGGAGCAGCAAAACTTGCAGGAAAAGGAATTGGAATGTATAAAAACCTCTCAATTTGAGAGGTTTTTAATTTTAATATATTCTGACTTCAAATATATGAGCATCGCTACAACCATTAGTTTCAGTAACTGTTATTGTAACTTTATCGCAGTTTACGTCGGGGAAGTCAACAACATTTAACCGCTGGAAATTGTGGCATACGGCTTTTTCCCAAACTACACTGTTATTTTTCCATAACTTAATTGTATAGTTTTTCACAAGTTCAGGGGGTATGCCAATTCTTTGTTGCTTCTGGCGTTTTCCGTTTTGAGTCTGCTTTATTGAATAATTAAAATTGGTGTCAAATATCAGGTTGACGGAGGATACTGAAGTTTCATTTTCAAAATCAAAGGTGACTGTTTCTCCGTCTTTGGAAATCCCGTCAGATACCCACATATTTGTACTGTTTTTTGTCTGTCTTGCCACACCGTTTACAATGTTTTTTATTTCAAAGCCATCTTTTTGTGAGGTGGCTTTTATTTTTGCAGTTCTTGCCTTGTCCTGTATGTCGCAGTTTTTTATGTTTGGTATGTAACAGTCGTCTTTTAACAGTGTCTGCTGTAACAGGTCTATGTGATTTAAAATGTCCCTTGGCATACAACTGTTTTTTATGCACATAGAAGCGGCAGTGCCGACTGCCTGACCGCCTATGCCGCAGGTGCCCATAACACGGGTAGAGCCCATTGCCATTTTACTTGCACTTATGTTTCGCCCTGCCATCATAAGATTGCTTATGTTTTTCGAATAATATGAACGGTAGGGGATTGTGTATGCGCCGTCAAATGACGTAATCTGTGACGGACGAAGGTGGAAATCGTAAAGACCGTTAGGTGTGTGAATGTCCATAGGCCAGCCGCCGTAGGCAACGGCATCGTCAAACTGTCTGTTTGTTAATATGTCGTTTTCGTTTAGCATATAGTCTCCCACAAGACGTCTGCTTTCTCTTGTGCCGGGCAACATTCCCACCCATTCTAAATCGTAGTTCTCCGCTCCGTGGTCACCGCCGTTTTTTATATGGTCCCATACGCCGTATATACAGCATACCAGTTCGTCACGGATTTCTTCATATTCGTCAATAATATCCTCGGTTTTTCCGCTTAATTCTATCCACCAGTATCCCGTGTCAATGGTGGCAGAGCCAGTAGAGGTAATCCTTATTTCCTCCTCACTTAAATCTTTTCTTGCCTGTTCGCTTACCTTGCCGTGAGTACGGTATTTAAGTTGTTCTTCTGTAAAAGTATAGGCAAATTCGGGACGTTTGAAATTTACCGACGTTCCTCTGTCAACTGCCTTAAATAAAAGGGTGTTCCCCATTCTGTCGTTGTTTGGGTTTAATGGTGCGTGTGGCTCGTTATATTCATATTTTCCCTCGGAACCTGTTTTGTACTGTGCACCTGCAAGGTAGCCAAGTGTCCCGTTCCCTGTAGCATCTACAAATATTTTGCCTGTAATTTTGTACCGTGTTTCGGTGGTCTGCTGGTACGCTGTAATGCTTTTTATGGTGTTGTCTGCCACTTCGCAGTCGTCCATAACAGTATTAAGGTAGTATGTTAAATTTTTCTGCTCCCTTATCTTTTTATACAAAACCATATCCCAGTGGCTGTAATTGAAATAGTGGTTAAATGCCTTGTTTTCAAGCATAATTTCATATATTATACCTGATTCTTCAAGCAGTGGCTTTGACATATTTGCAGAGGCACCGCATATATGCATACGTATTTCGCTTGAAGCATTCCCGCCAAAAATATGACGGGACTGAATAATGGCTGTTTTTGCTCCATGCCGTGCAGAGGCAATGGCGGCACAAATCCCTGACATCCCTCCGCCTACAACTACTACGTCATAATCTTCATTTTTTACTTTTATTTCACGCTTCATAAAACCACCCGATACTTGAAAATATTATAAATATATTATATAATAATATAAAAACGTCAGGAATAAAAGAAATTACAAGTTTTTTATAAAATATTAAAGGTGATATAATGTTGATACGATGTGAAATTACCAAAAGAAATGAATTTGAAATTGAAAGCGGAACACACCGCTACAACAGTCTGGTTGTAGTTTTAAAAGGTGAATTTTTATATACTGCAGAAAACAAAACAAAAACAGTACGCCCTTTTGAGGCGGTACTGTTTAAAAAAGGCGTTCCTTTTGTTAAAAAGGTAATAAGCCCTATAGAATTTATAATTGTAAGTTTCCATCATTTTTCTTTTGTGTGCGATTGCTTTTTGGAGTATAGAGATAAAGACCGTGTAAAAAATACCATACGGCATCTTATAACTGCAATAGAAGAAGACAGCGCTGACACCGTTAAAGAACATTTTGCAAATGATATTTTGTTAATGGCACAAAAAGGTAAAACAGAAAATACAATGTTACCTGCATACTCCTATATAACTGAAAATTATTCCGAAAAACTGTCCTTAAAAGACCTTGCACAGATAAACTGTTGCTCGGTGCAGACTTTAATTAACAGATTTAAAAAGCATACGGGCAAAACACCCGTAAAGTATTTAACGGAACTGCGTGTTAAAAAAGCAAAGGAATATTTGCTTAACACAGATTTAACCATAGGAGAGATTTCAGAACTTCTGGGCTTTGATAATGTTTATTATTTCAGCAATGTTTTTAAAAATGCGACTGGAATGGCACCTCTTAAATTCAGAAACTTTAATAAGATTTAAAAACCTGCTAATTTAATGTTACCTGCCCTCCTGTGACGGGAATTGCCTGCCCTGTTTCGTAAGTTTGCTCAATACAGTAATAAATTGCCCGTGCAACATCTGTAACACCACAGCCCCTGTTATAAGGACAACTTTGCCTTTAAGACGTTTGCTTTTGCGACAGCAGTAAATTCGGGAAGACTTATCTTAATACATTATGTAGTACCAAAGATATTGAAAAGGTTATTAGTAATTAAAAAAGAACCCTTAACGGCGGCTTCACATAGGGAGGAATCGGTTTTGGAATGACCTTTGTATGCACAACTGATTGAACAGATTTGCGGTATGTCCGTAACTGTGCTTCACGGTTCAAGTGCAGGGGCTGTAGGTGCCGCAAAACTTGCAGGAAATATTATATAAAGATACAAAAAAACCTCAACAGTTGTTGAGGTTTTTTAATTTAGTTACCCTTTTTTCCAAACAGTTGCTTTCTGAACAAAATTACATTCATTATAATAAAAAATACAAACATAATTATAAGTGTAAGAACGGGTTTTACCGGTGCCAGAGATGCAAGGAGCATCAAAGGAAATCCAAAGGCAATAGCGGGGAAATTCTGATACACCAGATTATCTGCCGCAGGTGTTTTGAAATCACAGTCAACCTCTCTTAAAAGAATAATTCCCGTACTTGCTGTACCTGTCAGCATACCGTACATTGCAAGAAACTGTTCTTCGGGATATTCTTTAAACAGAGTTATGGCTATCATACGGTTATAGATATACGTAATAACCAAACCAACAACGCCGAGAATCAGCATAATTCCCCAATACTTTTGGAGAACATCCAACCTGATTGCCGCAATTCCTGCCACTACCATAATATCAAAAAAGAAGTTGCTTGCTCTGGTCAGAAGAAAGTCGTTCATATATTCTTTCTTGATAACACGCTTTTTCTTAAGGAAATTCATAGTAGTCTTTATAAGTGTGGCAGACAATACGCCCAGTAGGAAATTAAACCCGTACACAGTTGCTTTCATACCCGGGAGCAACTTGCCAAGAAGATACATAAGCAAATACGCCACTACATAAGAAACAAAAATCAAAGCGATTTGTATGGTCATCTTGTCAATACTTTCCTGCATTGGAATTTCATCATCTGCTTCAATTTTCTCTTTGTTCAGTTTGTATTTATCCTCCGAAAAACTGAATTTTCCGCGTTTCTTCATAATGTTAAGATGAATAACGCCACCGAAACTTGCACTTAAAAAGCCCAGTGCCGCAATGGTCAGCCCGAAACTCTTTCCGCCTGCAAAGCCATATTGGGTTTCGTAAATATTACCATAATTAAGTGCCTGTCCTGTGCCTTGACCGTATCCAAAGGGTAATAACATACCTGCTGTTGAAAAGAAATTACTGACAACAAGTGATGCAACAATGGTAATGGCGAGCCCGAAAACGCCCTGCAATAAATAGGTGGAAACCGTTGTAACCCCTGTGTTGAAGATTTCTTCACAACGCTTTTTTGTCAACTTGTTACCCGATGATTTTAAAGAAGAAGCAATAAAGCCAAGGGCAAGGGTGTGATATGTAATAATCTCCAGCGTAGCAGTACCTTTGCTGCCAAACAATGGGGTATCAAACATAACATCTCCCGTCACCGCCTTGTATATGGCAGCAACGATAATAAGTACCGAGCCGCCCAGAACCGATGTAGGAATCAGTGAAACACGCAAAAGGGGTATGCTTTTTTTCAAAACATTACCTGCAAGCAAACTACCCAGAAGAACTGCAAACAACATGATGCTGCTCCATACATTAGAGTCCCAGAAATTTTCCATTTTCATCACCTTTACAAATATTTTTATAGCGGAAACAGATGTTAACATACTTAAGTGCATTAAATCTTTTTCCCGACTTTAACTGATACAGTTTGTTTCCGTGGTAAATGTTTAACTTGTTACGACCTAAAACGGCGATTGCAGTAATATCACTAAAAGGCAAAACAAGGTCATTGTTTATTACAATTCTGTCACCGTAAAGACAGATGTCGGCTGTCTTATAAAGCAGTTGCTTTCGTTTGTGCAAAAACACTTCCGAAACACTTGCGGTGTCGCGGTAAAGGGGCACATCTTTGTACTTCGTTACATCAAGTGAACACACAAACTCTTTCTGGTAATCATACCATTCCGTTACATATAGGAAGGGGAATGAAAATCCAACCCCTGTAAGTTTTTTGTTCTCACCGTATGTAATCTTTCTGTTGCATTTTTTACATTTGATTTCGTTTCCGTTGCTTTCAAATTCAGAAAGACCGCAATAAGGACATACATAAATTGCCCGTTCAAGATACTCTGCCCGTTTGTCCGATTTGAATATTCCGTCAGAAACACCTTCGTTAACTGTTAAACCCTTTTCGATAATTTCAAACAGTTCTTCGTTGGTGAGATTTTCATATTCTTCGGGTTCTATCACGCGGCATACATAGGAGCGCATTTTTCCTTTTCTCACCACATCACTCCAACGGGGGTGTACTCCGTAGCCACCTTCAATGCGATAAAGCGCAATGGGTAATTTGAGTTTTCTGGAAAGCGATGCAATGGCAGGACTCATATATTCGGTTTTTCCGCTGTATGTACGGTTTCCTTCAGGTGCTATGGCAAGCGTGCCGCCTTCTTTTGCAACTTGTATGCAATGTTTTACCGCTGTTGTGTCGGTGGACTGCTTTTTAATCGGAATAGGTGCTACAAGCCACCGTATTAATGATGAAATCCAACCGTTTGAAAAAAGGTCTTCGCTTGCAAGATAGTACACAGCCCCCTTAAATGACATACCAACAAAAAACTGGTCAAAGGCGGTCTGGTGATTATAGAGAATCATATACGCCCTGTTGCCCTGTTCTTTAAACGGTTCGGCTTTGATACCGTATTTCCATCTGGAATATGGATACAACAACAAAAAGGCAATGTTGCGAACGATTTTATGACGATAAATTATCCATTTCTTTTTTTTCTGCATTTTTTACCTCCATAGCGACTTCCCCATATCTTAATATATTCATTATAACAGATATTTTGAATTTGTGCGAGAATTTTCTACAAATTTCTACTTTTTTTGACAATTCGCTTTGGAGGTGTATATTAATATACCCGTTCGTTTTTAGTTTAAAAGGAATATTTGATTAACACAAAAATATGTCGCCCCTTAAATTCAGAAATTCCAATAAAATTTAATCTATTATCCCACCGTTTTTTATAAGTATTTCCTGTACTTTTTCGTATGGAACTTCATCTGCGGAAATTCCTGATTGTGATGCAAGAGCTGCGGTTATACCTGCCGCTTC
>JAFQVC010000007.1 GCA_017408205.1 Clostridia bacterium
AGGTGGTCAAAGTGGATGAAAAATTAGTTATTAAGAAGAAAAAACTTAAAGGTGACGATGGTTATAAGACTTTCTCAGTAAGGATAAAAGACGAAACAGTTAACAACCTCAACAAATTATCCGAAAGCACCAATCGTTCACGAAACGAATTAATTAACATTCTGTTAGATTTTGCAATTAACAATTGCGAAATAAGATGAAAGGGGTCTTGTAAAAGGCCCCTTTTTTATAAATACTTCCTCATATGGTTAAGTGCCGACTTTTCCAAACGTGAAACCTGTGCTTGTGAAATGGAGATTTCGTCTGCTACCTCCATCTGGGTTTTGCACTGAAAAAACCTCATATTGATAATCATTTTTTCTCTTTCGTTTAAATGCTTTATTGCTTCTTTTAAAGATATATGCTCTATCCAACTTTCATCAAGATTTTTTTCGTCTTTAACCTGGTCCATTACATATAACGCATCTCCTCCGTCGTGAAAAACAGGCTCGTAAAGTGAAATGGGGTCCTGTATAGCATCAAGTGCCATAACTATATCCTCTTTTGGCATATCAAGTTCTTTTGCAATTTCGGTAATAGTCGGCTCACGCCCCTTTTCGTTTGCAAGTTTTTCTTTTGCGGTAAGGGCTTTGTACGCCGTGTCCCTTAAAGAACGGCTTACGCGGATAGCGTTGTTATCCCTAAGATAGCGACGAAGTTCCCCTATTATCATAGGTACGGCGTAGGTGGAGAACTGAACATTTAAAGTGGTGTCAAAGTTGTCTATGGCTTTTATAAGACCGATACAGCCGATTTGAAACAAATCGTCAATATTTTCTCCTCTGTTGTTAAACCTGCGAAGTACGCTTAAAACCAGTTTTAAATTACCGTTTATAAATTCTTCCCTTGCCTCTTTGTCTCCCTTTTTAATTCTTTCAAACAGTTCCGCTTTTTGTTCACGGGTAAGGGTGGGGAGTTTTGAAGTATTAACACCGCATATTTCAACTTTGTTAATTATTTTTCTCCCCTCCCTCTATCAGTTGGTAAAGTTTTTTAAGGGCGTCTTTAAGACCGCCCACTTCATCTATTACGCCCATATCCACTGCTTCTTTTCCAAAAAGAATAGTACCTACATCGTTTGCAATATTTCCTGTTTCAAGCATCAGTTTTAGTATCTTGTCCTCTGTGGTTTTGGAATTTCTTGCTACAAATTTCACTACCGCATCCTGTACTTTCTGGAAATAGTCATAGGTCTGGCTGGAGCCGATAATGGTGCCCGTCATACGGATAGGATGAATAGTCATAGTTGCAGAGGGCACAATAAAAGAATAATTAGAAGAAACTGCCAAAGGAACACCTATACTGTGCCCTCCGCCCAACACTAAAGAAACGGTCGGCTTTGACATAGAGGAAATCATTTCTGCAATAGCAAGACCTGCTTCCACGTCACCGCCCATAGTGTTTAAAAGAATTAAAAGTCCTTCAATTTTGCTGTCCTCTTCAATCATTGCAAGAGTAGGAATAACGTTTTCGTACTTTGTTGTTTTACTGTCTGAGGGGGCAAGGGAGTGTCCCTCCACCTGACCTATTATAGTAAGACAATGAATATTGTGTTTGGAATTATTCATTTTAACAGAAACTTCATTTGGTGCACTTTCATTCTGGTTTTTTTCGCACATGATTATCACCTCTAAAAATAGTATTGACAAATAAAAAACTTAAATACAAATTTTTGTTAATTATTATTGCAATTATTTAAGGTTTGTTATATAATGGAAGATGTATAAATTTGTGTAATTTGATATACAAAGGAGAGATTAATTTGAAAATATCTAAACAAGATGTTTTATATGTTGCTAATCTTGCGCGTCTTAACGTAACAGATGAAGAAGCAGACAAATTAGCAAACGAAATGGGAAGTATTATTGACTTTGCCGATATGCTTTCAGAGGTTGATACTACAGGTATTGAGCCTACAAATCATGCTATGAAAATGGAAAATGTTTTCCGTGAAGATGTAATTACCGGCTCATACGACAGAGAGTTAATATTAAAGAATGCACCAAGCCAGGAATCAGGCTGTTACAGCGTTCCGAAAGTTGTGGAATAAGGAGGATATGAAAATGGATTTATATAAAATGACTGCCCACCAACTTTCCGAAATGCTTAAAAACAAAGAAGTGAGCAGTACTGAAATTACAAAATCAGTTGTTGACAGAATTGCTTCTGTTGATGACAAAGTAAAAAGTTATATAACTGTTACTGCAGACAAGGCGCTTGAAACTGCAAAAGCAGTTGACGAAAAAATTGCAAAAGGCGAAGAAATTGCACCTTTGGAGGGTATTCCCGCAGGTATTAAAGATAACATCTGCACAGAGGGAATTAATACCACCTGCGCATCAAAAATGCTTGAAAACTTTGTACCCCCTTACGATGCTTTTGTAACTAAAAAACTAAAAGCAATAAACACACCTGTTCTTGGTAAATTAAATATGGACGAGTTTGCTATGGGCTCATCAACAGAGAACTCATACTTCTTCAAAACTGCAAACCCCTATAATTTAAATAAAGTACCTGGCGGTTCATCAGGCGGCTCTGCCGCAAGTGTCGGTGCAGATACTGCAGTTTATTCACTTGGTTCAGATACAGGCGGCTCAATAAGACAACCCGCATCATTCTGCGGTGTTGTTGGCTTAAAACCAACATACGGTTTAGTATCACGTTTTGGTCTTATTGCCTTCGCTTCATCACTTGACCAGATTGGTCCTCTTACAAAAGACGTAACTGACAGTGCAATGGTGTTAAACGCAATTGCAGGTCATGATAAATTTGACAGTACTTCAGTTAAAATGGATACACCTGATTATACAAAAGCACTTGTAAACAATGTTAAGGGCTTAAAAATCGGTATCCCCGAAGACTATGTAGGCGACGGAATCAACCCCGAAGTTAAAGAAGCAATTTTAAAAGCAGCAGAAACATATAAAGCATTGGGTGCAGAAATCGAGTTCTTTAAACTTGCTGCATCAAAACACGCTCTTCCTGCTTACTATATTATTTCTTCAGCAGAGGCAAGTTCCAACCTTGCAAGATATGACGGTATTAAATACGGTTACAGAACAGAAAACTACACCGATTTGATGTCACTTTACAAACAGACAAGAAGCGAAGGCTTCGGCAAAGAAGTAAAACGCAGAATTATGCTTGGAACTTATGCTTTAAGTTCAGGATACTATGATGCTTACTACAAAAAAGCACAACAGGTAAGAACAATTATAAGAAATGATTTTGACAACGCTTTTGCAAAATACGATGTTATTTTAACACCTACCGCTCCCACTACTGCATTTACAATGGGCGAAAAAACAACCGACCCGTTGCAGATGTATTTAGAGGACATTTGCACAGTTTCAATTAACATTGCAGGTCTTCCTGCTATGTCAATCCCCTGTGGATTTGACAAAGGCGGAATGCCAATCGGTATGCAGTTAATCGGTCGTGCATTTGGTGAA
>JAFQVC010000056.1 GCA_017408205.1 Clostridia bacterium
GGCAATAAGAATTGAGGTAAACGGAGAACTTGAAGTTTTAAAACAGACATTTACTGATTTCTGCGATGTGCTAAAAACAGGCGGACGCCTTGCGGTAATCACTTTCCACTCTTTAGAGGACAGAATTACCAAAACAACATTCAATGAACTTGCAAAAGGGTGCCAGTGCCCTCCCGACTTTCCCGTATGTGTTTGCGGAATACAGCCCAAAGCGACTGTGCTTACCAAAAAGCCCATACTTCCATCGGAGGAAGAACTGGAAAGAAACCCAAGAAGCGCAAGTGCCAAATTACGTGTACTAATGAAAAAATAATATAAACGGAGGTTTTGCACATGTATTATCCCACCACAGGAACAAGTGCATACAAACCGGAGATGGTTTCTCCAACACGAAAAACTAAAAAGAAAGCGGTTAAAAAGAAATCAAAGAACGATTTCAAACTGATTGTATATACGGCACTGATTTTTATGTTTATGTTTATAACCATAAGCCGTTCCGTTTTCATATACGGTCAGCACGCTGAAATCGAGCATAAGACTGCACAGTTAAACACTCTTAAAATGGAGAACGAGCAGATGTCCGTAGATATAAAAGCGCAGACAGACAGTTCCATAATGGAGCAATATGCAATGACGCATTTAAATCTTAAAAAGATGGACACAAACCAGATAGTTTACTTAAATCAGACAACAGATGACAGTATGACAAAAATTGCACACAACGAGAAAGATATATTTGGAGGATTATTCGGATTATTTTCCGGCGCTTTGGAATATTTGAAATAATGACAAAATAAGGTATAAGGGGAGTTTACGCTCTTCTTATACTATTTTCGTCAAAAGGGATATAAATTTTATCGGGGGAGAAGGAATAATATGTCAACGGAAAACCATAAAAATAAAAAAACTCCCATAAGAAAAGTCATAAAAAAAAGAACAGCATTTATCGGATTATGTTTTATTGCACTGTTGTTGCTTCTTATTGTAAGAATTGCATATATTTTAGTAGTTCACGGCGAAACATACCAGATGGAAGCCGTTGAACAACAAACGAGAGACAGTCTTATAACGTCAAAACGAGGTGACATATTAGACAGAAACGGCAAACAACTTGCAGTATCTGCAAGTGTTGAAACTGTGTCTGCATCACCAAGTCAGTTGTCAGCAAACAAAAAGAATGTACCCCTTGAAACTGTAGCAAAGGGTTTAAGTGAAATACTGGAACTTGACTACGAAGAAACACTTGCTAAAATTTCCAAAAATCAGGAATACATATCGATTAAGGAGAAAATAGAAAAAGACAAGGCAGACCAGGTACGTAAATTCATTACGGACAACAAAATTACGGGCATAAATATTAACCAGTCAACAAAAAGATTTTATCCCTACGGTAATTTTGCATCTCAGGTTATCGGCACAACAGGTACAGACAATCAGGGACTTTTCGGCATCGAAATGATTTACGACAAATATTTACGCGGTTCTCCCGGGCGTGTTGTATCGTCAAAAACCGCAGGCGGAAAGGATATGCCTTTTAAATACGAGCGTATGATAGACCCGAAAGACGGTCTTAACGTAGTGCTGACCATTGATGAAACAATACAGAGAATTGTAGAAAAGCATCTTGAAACAGCGGTTCTTGAAAACAAACTGGGCAACGGTGCTGCCTGCATCGTTATGGAAGTAAAAACAGGCAACATTCTTGCTATGAGCACCAAACCGGATTTTGACTTAAATCAGGCATTTACCATACAGAATGACGATGAAGCAAAAGAAAAAATTGAGGCGGCAACAGGTGAAGAGAGAGTAAAACTGTATAACGAAGCATTGCAGAAAATGTGGCGTAACAAAGCGGTTTCAGACACCTACGAACCGGGCTCAACTTTTAAAATATTCACAATGGCAATGGCTTTGGAAGAGGGCACAAGTAAGTTAGACGACACCTTCTACTGCAAGGGCTCAAAAACAGTTGGTTCTCATAATATAAGATGCTGGAAAGCAGGGGGACACGGGATGGAAACCTTTGTTCAGGCGGCACAAAACTCCTGCAACCCCGCATTTATCGAAATAGGTGCAAAAATCGGTCCCGAAAAATTTTACCAGTATTTTGACGGTTTCGGATTTTTAAACAGAACGGGAATCGACCTTGAGGGCGAGGCACTTGCCTTGTTCCACAACAAGTCGGGATTTCACGAAATTCAACTTGCTACTTCCTCTTTCGGTCAGAGTTTTAACGTAACACCTCTTCAGATGATTTCTGCGGTATGTGCTGTTGCAAACGGCGGACAGTTAATGCAGCCGAAACTTGTAAAACAACTTACCGATTCAGATGGTAATATTGTTACTACATACGAAGACAAAGTAGTAAGACAGATTATTTCAAAACAGACCTGCGAAACATTGTGCGGGATTTTAGAGTCAGTTGTTTCAGACGGTGGTTCAAGCGGTGCCTACATTAAGGGCTACCGTGTGGCAGGCAAAACAGGTACTGCGGAAAAAGTACCGAGAGGCACGGGAAAATATATTGCATCATTTATCGGCTTTGCACCTGCAGACGACCCCCAGATTGCGGTATTGGTTATGCTTGACGAACCAAACGGCGGGGCGTACTACGGTGGTACTATTGCCGCACCCGTTGCAAGAAATATATTTGAAGATTCTCTTAATTACTTAAACATTGAACCCGCATACACAGCTGAAGAACTGTCAACACTTCAGGTTACAATTCCAAACGTAACAGGAAAACCCGTTGACGAAGCAAAGAAAGTTCTTACTGCCTTTGGTCTAAAATACAGTGTAAACGGTGATAATGATACTGTACTTGACCAGATACCAAAAGGCGGTGTTAAAGTAAATCAATCATCTACAATTATGCTTTACACAAACGAGGAACAAAGTGTCGCTATGACTACTGTTCCCAACGTACTTAACTGTTCAACAGTTAAAGCATCAGAACTTATGAGGCAGGCAAATCTTAACATCAACGTTGTGGGTGCAGGGGCTAATCCCGACCCGACAAACGTAATTGCCTACAAGCAGGACCCTGCGGCAGGAACGCAGGTGGAAATCGGCCGTGTTGTAACGGTAGAATTCAGAAACCTTGAAGTAGGCGAATAGCAAACATCTTTTAAGGGGTAAAAACAATGAAAATAGGCGAACTTATTGACACAAAATTAGATATTGAAGTTTCGGGCATCTGTTGTAACTCTGCAGTTGCAAAACCAGGCGACGTGTTTGTTGCGGTAAGCGGTTTTAAAACAGACGGGCACAAATATGCGAAAGATGCGGAAGACAAGGGTGCAGTATGCGTAATTGCACAACATGAAATTGAAGGTCTTGAAATCCCAGTAATTGTTGTGGAAAACACAAGAGTTGCCCTTGCACATATTGCCCACAATTTCTACAATAACCCTACTCAGAACTTTAAACTTATAGGCGTTACGGGTACAAACGGCAAAACTACCGTAACATACCTTGTTAAAGCCATACTTGAAGCGGCAGGAGAAAAAGTAGGTCTTATAGGCACTAACCAGAATATGATTGGAGACGTTGCATACGAAACAGACAGAACAACTCCCGATTCTTTGGAACTTGTTCAGTTGTTTTCTAAAATGGCAGAAGAAAAATGCACCTACGTTGTTATGGAGGTATCCTCCCACTCTTTAGAACTTAACAGAGTACACGGTTGCGAGTTTGAAGTAAGTGCATTTACTAACCTGACACAAGACCATCTTGACTTCCATATCACTATGGAAAACTATTTAAAAGCAAAAGCAAAACTGTTTAAAATATGTAACAAAGCAGTTATTAATATTGACGATGACGGCGGCAAAAAGATTGCATCAGATGTTGCCTTAAGCAAAGTAACTTACGGAACATGCGATGCAGACATTACTGCAACAGAAATAGTCTTAAATCCCACAGGGGTTGAATTTGACTGTCTTGACACACATTTTACATTAAATATTCCAGGACTATTTTCAGTTTACAACGCCCTTGCTTCTATTTCCATCTGCACTGCTTTAGGTGTTGATAAAGAGTTAATCAAAGATACTCTTGCAAAAGCAACAGGGGTAAAGGGAAGATTTGAAGTATATCCCACAAAAGACGACTACACAGTTATTATAGACTATGCACATTCCCCCGACGGAATAAAGAAAATACTTGAAACGGTAAAGGGGTTTGCGAAAGGCAGAATCGTAATACTGTTCGGTTGCGGCGGTGACAGAGATTCGAGAAAACGTCCGCAAATGGGTAAAATTGCAGGGGAACTTGCAGATTTTTGCATAATAACCTCTGACAATCCCAGAAGTGAAGAGCCCGCTGCAATTATAAGGGATATTTTAGGCGGTATGAAGGACGCTACTGCAGACTATGTTGTAATAGAAAACAGAGAAAATGCTATAGAGTATGCGATTAAAAATGCACGAAAAGATGACGTTATAATTTTAGCAGGCAAAGGTCACGAAACATATCAGATATTAAACGATAAAACCATACACTTTGACGAAAGAGAAGTTCTTGCAAAGTATTTGGGGTGAGGTGAATTTTCTTTGGTACCTGTTTTTATTGATGCTATTATAAAAGCCGTTGACGGCACAGTTATAAGTAAAATTGAAAATTCCACAGTTGATAAAATTACTACGGACAGCCGAAATAAAGACGGCGGTATGTTTATCGCGTTAAAAGGTGAAAACTTTGACGGAAACGACTTTGCAATACAGTATCTTAAAGATAACCAAAGCGTAATAGTAAGTAAGGCAATTCCGCCTATGGAAAACAAAAACATAATACTTGTTGAAAATACTTCTGCCGCACTTATTAAACTTGCGGGCTATTACCGTTCTCTTTTTGATATTCCCGTAATAGGAATTACGGGTAGTGTGGGGAAAACCAGCACAAAAGAGATGATTGCAAGTGTATTATGCCAAAGTTTTGACACTATGAAAACACAGGGAAACTTTAATAACGAAGTAGGTGTCCCTCTTACTCTTTTTAACCTTGAAGCGCACCACGACTGTGCAGTTGTGGAAATGGGAATGAGTGCTTTTGGTGAAATGTCCCGCCTCACAAGTGCCGTAAAACCTACAATTGCAGTAATTACAAACATCGGCACTTCCCATATAGGAAATTTAGGAAGCAGAGAAAATATACTAAAAGCAAAACTCGAAATCTTAGAGGGAATGAA
>JAFQVC010000057.1 GCA_017408205.1 Clostridia bacterium
AAAGCCATTATTTGACCATACACCGTTAGCATAATCCATTACATAGTAAAGTCCGCCAAGACCTGCAATGGCACTTCCTATACAGGTTGCCAAATACTTGTATTTTGTCACGTTAATACCTGCGGCGTCAGCAGTTTCAGGATTTTCACCAACTGCTCTTAAATGCAGACCTACACGGGTTTTATTAAGTATATAAGATGAAATCAAAGCAACGATTATAGCAACATATACTAAAAATCCATAAGACAAAAATATATCACCAAACCAACCAAGTTTATCAGCACAAGGCAGTTCAGTTTTAAAAATCATCCTTGTCGTTGACAAAGAAATTGACGGAACGTCAGTATCAACAAGTTTAATCAGTGAGCCACCGAAAAAGTTACCGATACCGATACCAAAAGTTGTAAGTGCAAGTCCCGTAACATTCTGGTTTGCTCTTAATGTTACAGTAAGGAAGCAATATATAAGTCCCATAAGAGCAGAGCCGATTATACAACAAACCAGAGGAATTAATACTGCCAACCAGGGATTAACAGTACTAACTGCCTGTTCGTAAAGGAACGCACCTGCAACACCGCTTATAGCACCCACATACATAATACCGGGAATACCAAGATTTAAGTGACCTGATTTTTCTGTTAAAATTTCACCTGTTGAACCAAACAGCAAAGGAGTTCCCTGCATAACTGCACGTTGAATTATTGTAGCAATCATTTCTCTTCCTCCTTACTGTTGTTGATTTTAATTCTGTAGTTGATGAAAAATTCACATCCAATTATAAAGAAAATAATTATACCCGTTATAATATCGGAGAATGATGAATTCAGGCGGTAAACTTCCGAAATCTTTGATGCACCTTTTTCAAGGAAAACAATTAACAGTGACGTAAGCACCATAAAAACAGGGTTAAACTTTGCAAGCCACGATACCATAATAGCAGTAAACCCTCTTCCGCCTGAGGTGTCACTCTTTAATGAGTGGTCAGTACCTGCAACAAGTAAAAAGCCCGCTATACCGCAAAGAGCACCTGAAATTGCCATAGTCCTTAAAATTACTTTTTTTACGTTTATACCGATATATTTTGCGGTCTTTTCGCTTTCGCCCACAACTGCAATTTCATAGCCCTGCTTACTGTATTTTAAATAAACATACATTAAAATTGTAATAACAACAACTAAAATAATATTGAATAAATACTTTTGTCCGAAAATCGCAGGTAACTGACCAAACTCAAGTGTTCTTGGCGTTCCAGACCCTTTAGGAACAGACCATTCCAAAGTAAAATAAGCAACAATTTGAATTGCAATATAGTTCATCATAAGTGTAAACAAAGTTTCGTTTGAATTAAACTTTGCTTTAAAAACCGCAGGGACAAGTCCCCATATTGCACCGGCGATTATACTTACAATAAACATAACAATTATCAAAAGAGGTCTTGGCATAGATGGACCAAGAAAAATCATACAGGTAGCCGTTGCAAGACCACCTATCAATATCTGGCCCTCCGCGCCTATATTCCAGAACTTC
>JAFQVC010000058.1 GCA_017408205.1 Clostridia bacterium
ATTAAACTTATTATTCTTTTCACTTGTGAATTTCCTCCCCGAAAGGCATATTTTATTCTTGACAACACAAAGTGTTGTCAATGCACTTTTCCAAGTGCCGAAAAAGCCCTTAAAATAAGGACTTTTTGTTTGCGGTATTACTCCCACTCTATCGTACCGATTGGTTTCGGTGTCAAATCATAAAGTACTCTGTTAATACCGTCAACTTCGTTAGTTATTCTGTCTGTGATTTTATGAAGAAGTGCATAAGGAATCTCTTCAATAGTAGCAGACATAGCGTCAACAGTATTTACTGCACGGATAATAGCAGGCCAGCCCTCATAGCGTTTGCCATCTTTTACGCCTACGCTTTTTGTATCGGGAACGGCTATAAAGTACTGCCATACTTTACCTGCAAGTCCGTTTTTATCAAATTCTTCTCTTAAGATTGAATCTGCTTCACGAAGTGCCTCAAGTCTGTCACGTGTAATCGCACCAAGGCAACGAACACCAAGACCGGGGCCCGGGAATGGCTGACGGTAAACCATATCATCAGGAAGCCCAAGGGCTTTACCTACTACACGAACTTCGTCTTTATAAAGTAATTTTACGGGCTCACAAAGTTCAAACTGCATATCTTCAGGCAATCCGCCCACGTTGTGGTGCGCCTTTACTCCATCGCTTTCAATAATATCGGGGTAAATTGTACCCTGTGCAAGGAATGCTATACCCTCAAGTTTTCTTGCTTCTTCTTCAAATACTCTTATAAACTCTCCGCCGATGATTTTTCTTTTTTGTTCGGGGTTATTGATACCCGCAAGTTTATCTAAAAATCTGTCTGTTGCATCAACGTAAACAAGATTTGCACCAAGTTGATTCTGGAATACATCAATAACCTGCTGACTTTCACCTTTTCTCATAAGACCGTGATTTACGTGAACACAAACCAACTGTTTTCCTACTGCTTTAACCAGAAGTGCCGCTACAACAGAGGAATCTACGCCTCCTGACAATGCAAGAAGCACTTTTTTATCTCCTACCTGTTTTCTTACAATTTCTATCTGCTCGTCAATAAATTTATTGGCAAGTTCAGGACTGTCAATTCTTTTCATATCCTGTGGACGTACATTTGAATCCATATTAACTCTTCCTCTCTGTTATAGTAAATTTTTACGAAGTTCTTCAGGTGATTGTGGGTGCAAAAGTATTGGTGGTATATCAAAAATCGTCTTGCAACCGAAGTCACCTTTCTGGCACATTCTGTATGCGGCACGGGCATAAGCAACAAGTACGCTTGAAGTGAACTCGGGGTTTGAATCAAGGTTAAGCGAAAATTCAATCAAATGTTTGTTTTCCCCTGTGTTTCCGCTTCTTATTACTGTTCCTCCGTGAGGAATACCTGAATGTTCTCTTTTAAGTTCTTCTTCTGTTATAAAATGCACCGTTGTATCGTAATCTTTAAAGTAATTTGGCATTTCCTTTATTGTTTTTTCGATATACTCTAAGTCTGCATTTTCTTCTGCCACTACAAAACATTCTCTGGTATGCTTTTCCCTTACGGAAAGAGTTGGGTTTTCTCCATTTCGCACTCTTTGTACCGCATCTTCTACGGGAACAGTATATTGACGGGCGTCTTTTACACCATCAATTCTTCTTATGGCGTCTGAATGTCCCTGACTTACGCCTTTGCCCCAGAAAGTATATGTGGATCCATTTGGCAAAACCGCTTCTCCTAAAATTCTGTTTAAGGAGAAAAGTCCGGGGTCCCAGCCAACAGAAATAACAGACACTTTATTTCCCTCTTTACTTGCCTTATCAACATTTTCAAAATGCTGGGGTATTTTAGCGTGAGTGTCAAAACTGTCCACCACGTTAAAATATTTTGCAAGGTCGGGGGTCTGCTCGGGCAAGTCCGTAGCGCTGCCGCCGCACAAAACCAGAACGTCAATCTTATCTTTCATTTCGTAAATGTCTTTTAACGGATAAACAGGAACACCGGTAGCAGTTTTAACTGACTCAGGTCCACGCCTTGTGAACACACCTGTAAGTTCCATATCGGGGGCGTTTGCCACCGCTTTTTCCGTACCTTTTCCCAAGTTACCGTAACCAACTATGGCTACCTTCATAATTTACCATTCCCTTCCGGTGCTGCTTATTTAAAATACTGTACACCTGACTTGAATATTCCCTGCTCTTTTTCGCCGTAAATATTTTTGTAGGTGTTTGCTGACAATCTTTCGGAATGTGCCATTTTACCAAGGACACGTCCGTCAGGACTTGTAATACCCTCAATAGCACAAACTGAGCCGTTAGGATTGAAAGTTATATCGTAAGTGGGGTTGCCGTTTAAGTCAACATACTGAGTTGCAATCTGTCCGTTTTTAGCAAGAGTTTCAACAGTTTTGCTGTCTGCAACAAAACGTCCCTCACCGTGAGAAACTGCAACGGAGTGAATGTCTCCCACATTAACGTTGCTAAACCATGGAGACAAGGTTGAAGCAACCTTAGTATAAACTATCTGTGACACATGTCGGTTAATTTTGTTATATGTTAAAGTCGGGCATGTATCGTCTGTAGGAACAATCTTGCCAAAGGGCACAAGACCAAGTTTTATAAGTGCCTGGAAGCCGTTACAGATACCAAGCATCAAACCGTCACGCTTGTAAAGCAGGTTATGAATATCCTCTGTAAGACGTGGGTTTCTGAATGTTGTTGCTATAAATTTAGCAGAACCGTCAGGCTCGTCACCTGCACTGAAGCCGCCCGGCAACATAACAATCTGTGCTTCGTTTATTCGTTTTGAAAGTTCCGTAACAGAATCGTTTAAGTCTTTTGCAGTTAAGTTTCTGAATACAAAGATTTCAGTTTCTGCACCTGCACGGCGGAACGCTCTCATAGTATCGTACTCGCAGTTTGTACCCGGGAATACAGGGATTAACACTTTGGGTTTTCCTGTAATTACCGCAGGAGCAGAAGTGTTTCGTTTATCGTAACTGTAACTTTCAATTTCCCCTTTGATTTCACCTGCTTTTGTGGGGAATACTTTTTCAAGAGTTTTTGTCCATTTTGATACGACATCTTTTATTTCCAGAGTTATTCCGTTTGCAACAATTTTATCCTTAATTGTTGTACCAAGAAGTATTCCGTCAATATCCTCGTTTGTTTCAAGGATAATACTTCCGTAAAGAGGAGCAAACAAGTCGTCATAAGTAATATCTGCACCGATGCCGTTACCAAAAGACATTTTTGAAACCGCTTCGCAGATACCACCGCCTGTAACTGCAAATGATGATTTTATTTTTCCCTCTTTTATCAATTTATTTACATAAGCATATTTTGATTTTAAATCTTCAAAATCAGGTATCATATTGTGGTCTGCATTTAGTTTAATTAAGTACAGTTTGCTTCCAACTTCTTTTATGTCTGTTGATACCGCTGTTGTTACGTCTAATTTATTAATAGCGAATGAAACAAGTGTGGGTGGTACGTCAATGTTTTCAAAAGAGCCTGACATACTGTCTTTACCGCCTATTGCCGCAATACCAAGTTTAGTCTGAGCAAGATATCCGCCAAGCAATGCCGCAACGGGTTTACCCCATCTTGAGGGCACGTTACGCAATCTTTCAAAATATTCCTGGAATGTAAGGTAAGCATCTTTTGCTTCACCGCCTGTTGCAACGATTTTAGCAACAGATTCAATTACTGCATAAAGTGCACCGTGGAAAGGACTTAATTTTGAAAGTTTCGGGTTGTAGCCGTAAGCCATAACAGTACCTGTAGTTGTTTCGCCGTTTAAAACAGGAAGTTTTGCAACCATAGACTGCATAGGTGACATCATATTTTTACCACCGTAAGGCATAAACACAGTATTTGCACCGATTGAACTGTCAAATCTTTCAACAAGACCTTTCTGGCTGCACACATTCAGTGAGCCAACTGTTTCCATCCATTTTTCTTTAATGTCGGAAACCTTTTCACCTTTAAAGAATTTATTGACATCTCCTGCTTCTTCCACTTCTGCAGTTGCACGTTTTTCTGCACCGTTAGTGTTTAAGAAATCGCGGCTGATGTCGCAGATTGTGTTGCCGTTCCAGTTCATAACAAGTCTGTTTTTGTCTGTTACAACAGCAACTTTTGTTGCCTCAAGGTTTTCTTCGGAAGCAAGAGCAATAAACTTTTCTTCGTCTTTTGCTCTTATTACAACTGCCATACGCTCCTGAGACTCGGAAATAGCAAGTTCTGTACCTGAAAGTCCCTCATATTTTTTGGGGACTTTATTAAGGTCAATTTCAAGACCGTCAGCAAGTTCACCGATAGCAACAGAAACGCCACCTGCACCAAAGTCGTTACATCTTTTAATAAGATGTGTAACTTCGGGATTTCTGAACAGTCTCTGCAGTTTTCTTTCTTCGGGAGGATTACCCTTTTGTACTTCTGCACCGCAGGTAGTAAGTGACTCTTCTGTATGTGCTTTTGATGAGCCAGTAGCACCGCCGCAACCGTCTCTTCCTGTTCTTCCGCCCAAAAGGATTATAACATCAGTGGGTGACGGTTGTTCCCTTACAACATTAGATGCGGGAGCAGCACCAACTACTGCACCTATTTCCATTCTTTTTGCCACATAACCCTCATCATATATTTCTGTTACTGAGCCAGTCGCAAGACCTATCTGGTTACCATAAGAACTGTAACCTGCAGCAGCAGTATTTGTAAGTTTTCTTTGTGGTAATTTACCCGGCAATGTTTCGGACAGTGGCTTTGTGGGGTCTCCTGCGCCTGTTACACGCATTGCCTGATATACATAAACTCTGCCTGAAAGGGGGTCTCTTATAGCACCGCCAAGGCAGGTTGCCGCACCGCCGAATGGCTCAATTTCGGTGGGGTGGTTATGTGTTTCGTTTTTGAACATTACAAGCCACTGTTCGTCTTTGCCGTCAACATTTGCAGTTACTTTTATACTGCAGGCGTTAATCTCTTCTGATTCATCAAGAGCGTCTAAAACGCCGTCTTTTTTAAGTTTTTTAACTGCCATTGTGGCAATGTCCATAAGGCATACAGATTTATCTCTGTCGCCGTAAACATATTTTCTTGTGTCCATATACTGTTTGAACACATCTTCTATATAATCGTTATGGAATTTAACATCTTCTAATTTGGTTAAAAAAGTAGTGTGTCTGCAATGGTCGGACCAGTATGTGTCAATCATTCTTATTTCAGTAATGGTAGGATTACGTTTTTCTGTTTCTTTAAAATATTTCTGGCAGAAAGTAATGTCGTCAATATCCATAGCAAGACCCAAGTTCCCAATCATATCTTGCAACTGTTCTTTGGTCTTGTCAATAAAGCCCTCTACAGTTTCTACAGTTGTGGGAATATCGTAAGCAACCTCTAAATTATCGGGTTTGTCCAAAGATGCTTCTCTTGCTTCCACAGGGTTAATGCTGTAGTTTTTAATTCTGGCAAAATCTTCGTCAGAAATGTTACCTTTTATTACAACAACTTTTGCAGCACGTACTTTTGGTTTTTCCCCCTGAGTAATAATCTGCAATGCCTGTTCGGCAAAGTCTGCTCTCTGGTCATACTGCCCCGGCAAAAACTCTGTTGCAAATACGCGGTCACCATCGTCAACGGGCAAAACCTCGTCATACACATTATCAATCTGCGGTTCAGAAAAAATAACTGGCTTTGCAGCAGCATACTGCTCTTCTGTAATTCCCGAAACATCATAACGTACAATAAATCTTATTTTTTCAATACCTGAAATACCAAGAGTGTCGGCAAAATTAGAAATCATCGCATCTGCTTCTACATTAAAACCGTCTTTCTTTTCTACAAATACTCTTTTAACCAATGTTATCCCTCGCTAATTATTATTTTTAAAATTTTTGTCCGCATTTTGCGCAAAACATACTTTCTTCACTTGAAGAAGCACCGCAGTTTCCGCAAATTTTAACATTCTTTAACTGTTGAATTTTTTCCTGAATTTTTGCAATTTCTTCGTTTTTAAGTTCTACGGCCTCACACAATCCCGAAATGTCATCAATAGAAAAATCATCATCAGTATAGTGTGAATAAACAGATTTACCGATTTGCTGATACAGTTGGTCTATATCATTTTTAAGTCCTGACATAGCAATAGAAAGTTTGGTATATTCATAAACCTCACTTGTCTTTTTTACTACTTTGTCACCTGTCTTTTGCAATACCTTTTTAACATCATCAAATGTTGTTGCCATATAAACTCACCTCTTAAAAATCTTATAATATATTATTGTACCATAAAAAAATGAAAAAATAAAGTTTTTTTTGAGAAAAATGTAAAAAAAATCAGTCCGTAAGACTGATTTTTTAAAATTTCTTGCTTTGCAGGGATTCTTCAGTAGTTTTTATAGTTTTTGACGAATTCTTGTCCTGACAGGAAATGTAATAATATATTGCATTAATAATAGCAAGTTGTGCAATTCTTGAGTTAAGTCCCAGAATACTGTACTTGGTTTCATTTGATGCAGTATAAAGTGCAATGTCGCTTTGCTTTACTATGGGTGATTTGCCGTTATTTGTAATTGATATTGTAGTTGCACCATTTTGTTTTGCAATTTTAACCGCATCTACAATATCCTTTGATGAGCCCGAATGTGAAATCCCGATTACCACGTCTTTTTTTGTAAGGTGAGACGCACTTATAGACTGCATGTGGTTATCGCAAAATGATACGGCATTATACCCCAACCTCATAAGTTTGTGCTGAAAATCAAGGGCAACTGCTGCAGAGTTTCCAAGACCGTATATCATAATTCTTTTTCCGTTCATAATTGCTTTTGCTGCGGTTTCAAGGTTTTGTGCGTCAAGACTGTTTTTTGTCATTTCCAAAGAGCAGTAAATATCTTCGGAAACCTTTTCAAATATCTGAAAACAGGAGTCCTCTGCCGAAATTCCGTCAGCAGTTTTTGCACTTCCATCTTCTCGAGCAAAGGAAATTTTAAGTTCCTGATAACCGCCAAAGCCAAGGCGTCTTGCAAATCTTACCAATGTTGCCTCACCGCAGCCGCACTGCTCTGCAAGTTCGCTTATAGACAAAGATATGATTTTACCCGGATTTTCCATAAGCCAGTCCGCAATTCTTTTTTCTGCACTGCCCATTTTGTTATATAACATTTTTATTTGTAGCGTAGTTTTGTTCATAATTACCTCAAATTTTGAAAATTATTTTCATTTTTAATTGTAACACACATAAAAAATATTGTCAACAAATGAAACTTTTTTGCAAATAACTGTTGAAAATTATTTTCATATATGATAAAATATAATCAAATATTGCATTTTTAAAATGAAAATATATTTCGTTTACACAAGGGGGCTAAATAATGTTGGATTTCAAGGTTAAAATTGGTCTTGTTCCTGATGTTCGTGACTTGTTTGACTTCGCAACACGAAAAGGTATTTTCGAACCTGCAAAGGGTGTCGAAAACAAAGACAAAGTCCTTAAGTACATTAAGGAAAATTTTGCCGATGACATTACAGAGTTTTGTGATCTGGAATGGCTTAACGAATTAGGGGTTGTTTATAAAAACTCCGATTGCGACAAAGTGTGTGACTATTTAAAGGAGCAGAAAGTTGACGCAATATTTATTATCAACTGCAATTTCGGTAACGAAGAAGTATGCGGACAGATTGCAAAGAAAATGGGACTTCCCGTTCTTTTATGGGGACCTCAGGATATGGTTTTTGAAGAAAACGGTCAGAGATATACTGACGCACAGTGCGGTCTGTTTGCAATAAGCAAGCAGTTAAGAAGATACAAAGTTCCTTTTTCTTACATAGAAAACTGTCCTGTGGAAAGTGACATTTTCAAAGATGGATTTAATAAGTTTTTAAAAGTAGTAACTATGATTAAAAACTTTAAAAACTTAAATGTTGTGCAGGTGGGTACACGCCTTACACCCTTTAAAAGCGTTATGTATAACGAACTGGAACTTACTGAAAAGTTTGGAATTAACGTAAACAACTACAATATGGCTCAGGTTGAAGCAAAATTCAAAAAGTGCTTTACTGAAAAACAGGATGTTTTAAAACAGGAAGTAATTGAACTTAAAGAAAAGTATGACACAGCAGGACTTGACGAGGAAACACTTCTTAAAATGATGAACTTTGTTCACGTTTACAAAGAGATTTTCCAAGACACAGGTGCAAGTGTCCTTTCAAGCGAATGCTGGACAGCAATGCCCCTTGCATTTGGTGCAAACCCCTGCCTGGCTATGAGTATTCTGTACGATATGGGTTACATTGTTACCTGTGAATCAGACGTTCACGGTGCAATTACAAACGCGCTTTTAACCTGTGCATCACGGGGAAAAGAAGCAACAACTTTCGGGGAATTCACAGTAAGACATCCCGAAAATAAAAATGCGGAACTGTTGTGGCATTGCGGACCGTTCCCCTATTCTGTAAAAGACAAAAATTCAAAAGCGAAACTATTTAATACAAAACCAAGTTTCAAAGCGAAAGACGGGCAATATACTATTGCACGTTTCCAGGGTGACAACGGCAACTACACTTTGCTTGGAGGCAACTTCAAAACTGTAGATGGTCCTGTTACTTTTGGTACTTATATGTGGGCAGAATTCAAAGACTGGGCAAAAGTTGAGAGAAAAATGATTGAAGGGCCCTACATACACCACATGAGCGAAATATACGGGGATTACAAGGAAGTACTGGAAGAATTCTGTAAATTCGTTCCCGGACTTACATTTGACCCTGTAGAATAATAAAGAAAGAAGGTAAAAGAAAATGACAGATTTTTTATTTGATGTGATTGCAACTGAACTTGAGGATGCAGTCGGAAGAGAAAACTGCTCCACAAGAACAATAGACAAAATAGCACACAGTGTTGACTATTTCTGGCTTTCAAGAATGTGGGCAGACAGAGGCTTAAGAATGCCTGAGGGCGACTTTATAGTTGCACCTAAAGACGCAAAAGAAGTTTCAGCAGTATTAAAAATTGCCAACTACTATAAAATTCCCGTTACAACATGGGGTGCAGGCGGCGGTACACAAGGCGGCGCAATCCCTGTATGCGGCGGTATCGTACTTGATACAAAAAGAATGAATAAAATTTACGACTTAAACGAACAGGGTATGTACATAGAATGCGGCACAGGTGCAATTTACAAGCACCTTGAATGGGCAGCAAACGAAAAGGGCTATGCTACAATGCACTACCCCTCCTCTCTTACCTGTTCAACAGTAGGCGGATTTTTAGCACACAGAGGTATCGGCGTATCCTCAACAAAATACGGGAAAATTGACGATATGGTTTTGCAGATGGAAGTTGTTCTTCCAAACGGTGACATTATCGAAACATCACCTGCACCAAAACATGCAGCAGGACCTGACTTAAACCAGATTTTCATTGGTTCAGAGGGTACTCTTGGTGTTATGACAAAAGCACAGATGAGAATTTACGAACAGCCTGAATCAAGACAGTTCCGTGGCTTCTTGTTCCACAATATGACAGACGCTTTTAACGCAGGAAGAGAATTACTTCAAAAATTCAAGCCGTCAGTTATGCGTCTGTATGACGAAGCAGAAACAGTTTCTTTAATCAAGAAAATCGTAGGCGTTGAGAAAAAAGGCGCATTTATGAATATTGCAATTGAGGGCGTAAAGGAAATAGCAGACCTTGAAATGAAGATTTTGCTTGAAACTTTTGCAAAATACGGCGCTGAAGACTTAGGCGGAGAATACGGAGAAAAATGGTGGAAAGAAAAAATCACCTTCTTCTATCCCGGACATATGATGGACATTCCTCAGTGCTTTGGTACAATGGATACTATTGCACCTTATGACAAAATTGAAAAGATTTACTGGGCTATGAAAGATGCAATTGAAACTAACTTCCCACAGGCGAAATTTATTGCTCACTTCTCACACTGGTACGAATGGGGTTGTATGATTTATGACCGCTTTATCGTTGACGGTGACAAAGTTCCGCAAGATCCTCA
>JAFQVC010000059.1 GCA_017408205.1 Clostridia bacterium
AGCCCAGAAGTTTTGCGGGGACCGCGCTTAACATATAAGATATGGTTTCAAGGGGCAATCCGTAACGTCCGCAAAGGGCTTTAACAATGGTGTCACCTACTGCAACACTTCCTGCAAAACTTGAACGGTCAGGAAGTTTTGCCACACCGTCTTCAATTATAACTAAATTTTCGGGTGCTATTTCTCCAAGATAACTTTCTGTTAAATTTTCTACCCCTGCACCACGCATGGCATCTGATACAAGGCATACGCCGCCAACACCTTTGCACATTTTAGTAAGCAAAAAAGATTCGCGGCTTACGTGGTGACCGTCACCTATCAGTTCAACTGTAAAACGGTTGTCTATAAGGGCACATTCTTCAATTCCGCCAAGTACGTAACTACCGTGCTTTGACCTTCGTGAGGTGCTGGAAAATAAGTGTGTAACACGGTTAAAACCCCACTTAGCGGCATTTTCCATATCTTTTGCAGTTGCGTTACTGTGCCCTACCGACATAGAAACACCTTTTTTAGTCATTCTTTTTGCAAGTAGTTCTGCACCCTCAATTTCAGGTGCCGCAGTTACACAGGACAGTATATCTGAAAACTGCTCCAGTTCACAAATTTTATTTTCATCGGGTTTTATAATTCGTGAAAGATTTTGTGCACCGCACATTAAAGGGGACAAAAAGGGACCTTCAAGATGAACTCCACCAAACATAGGAGAATGTTTTAAAGTATCATCGCACAGTTTCAGGAATGTGATTGTTTTATCCCAGTCACTTGCCACAAGGGTAGGACAAAGTGTTGTAACCCCGTGTTTTAAATGTGTTTTAAAAACTGTATCAAATGCTTCTTTTGTGTTGTCTGCAAAGTCGCAGTTACCGCCGCCGTGGGCGTGA
The DNA here is from genome assembly GCA_017408205.1 of Clostridia bacterium. Taxonomy (GTDB): domain Bacteria; phylum Bacillota; class Clostridia; order Monoglobales; family Firm-18; genus RGIG1864. The sequence goes on from JAFQVC010000059.1 coordinate 882, forward strand.
AGTTCAATAAACGAGGGGACAAGATATCCGCCCTCGGCATCAAAAACTTCTGCATCTTCGGGAATTTCTCCTTTGTAGTCGATTTCAAGTATTTCGTTTTCATCTATAAGCACAGAAATATTATGTTTTAATTCTCCGTCTATGGGTGATACTGCATTACAAATTAATGTCTTACTCATTTGTTATATACTCTTATTTCAGGAACAGGTGATTCTGTTGCAACACGTGCACAGTAAATCATTGCGTCACTATGTCTTGCAAACAATGAGCAGGGAACACGTGATGTTTCTCCGCCGTGAAGAATTTTACGAAGTGCACCTGCGTTCCAGTCTCTTGGCATACACATTCTAATTTTCTTTGCCATAAACATTTCTTTCATACCAACTGTGATACAGTATTTTGGAATAGAATCAAGGTCTCCGCCGCAGTTCATAAAACAGTTAATTGTTTTTGTTTCTCTTGAAATTGGAAGAACACGTGTTGGTCTTTCCAAAAATTCTTCAGGTGTGCAGACTTCTCCCGGTTCCGGCGGCTCGTTAAATGCAAAGTGGCCGTTAATACCAACTCCGCCCCATGCCATATCAAGTTTACCTGCTTTTTTAATTCTGTACATTACTATATGTTCTTCTCCTGGTACCGGGAACAGACGGTTTTCGGGAAGTACATTTAATTCATCATCAATAAGATTATAGAAAATGCGGTCCATACCTCCACGGAATGAAAGAGGATCGTTTTTGTCTATGTATGTTTTGTCGTCATTAAGATACTCGTCCATATTGATAAATGTACAGTTCTTAAGGGATACACGGTATGTGTTTACAAGATACACAAGACGGCTGTAAGGACCTAAAGGACCGTAGGGAACTACCATAATTGTTTCTTCGCCTTTTTCGTTGTTTTCTTTGATAGTTTCCAAAACTTCTATTGCCATACGCCAGTAAAGGTCGTGCTCTGTATCACATACAGATAGTTTAATTTTGCTATCTTTTCCCAACTCGTTTGCAGGGATAAGGTTAATTGGATTAATGTCCATAATATACTACATCTCCTTTTTTATTATATATTA